>CAYMSY010000006.1:0-2232 GCA_964393195.1 uncultured Alcaligenaceae bacterium
GCCGGATCGTTCAGTGACGCGCCTTTGGCGAACGTGAGTTTCACTTTGTCCTTGTAGGTTTCACCCGTGCAGATGATGCCGTCGTGCGACCAGACTGGTGTGCCCATCCACTTCCATTCCTCGACGACGTCCGGATCGGCGTCCTTGATGAGCTGGCGCATTCTGGCGAGCGTTTCTCCGCGCCAGTCACCGAGTTCGGCGATTCTTTTTGTGATGAGTTCCGACGCCGGTTGGCCCTCGCTTGCGACTGACTCTTTCATGTTCACATCCTGAAAGCAATGCGGTGGGCAGGGAGTGCCCGCGCCATAACTCAAACCTGACGCTGCACCGACGGCGTCTCCGGCACCGGATAGCCGGCCTTGCCGAATTCGTAGGCGATCATTTTGTTGATGTCGAAATAGACCTGCCAGTAGTGGTCGGTGTGGCAGTAACCGCGCACGGTGAGCAGCGGCCCCTCCGCCGTGAACTTTACGATTTCCACTTCCGGCGCCGGGTCGGTCCGGATGTTCTTGATGGCCGGAAGCGCCGCTTTGAGGACGGCAATCGCGTCGTTCACATAGACGCCGTTGGCAACCTTCGCTTCACAATCGACACGTCGTTGCGGCAGCGCCGAAAAGTTCTTGATGGTGTCGCTGAAGATCTTGTTGTTGCCGACGACGTGCGTCACGCTGTCACCGGAAACAATGGTGGTGCCGAACAGGCCGAGCTCTTTCACCGTGCCTTCGACGCCGCCCGCGCTCACGTAGTCGCCCACCTTGTACGGGCGCAGCACCTGCAGGAACGCGCCGGCCGCGAAGTGCGACAGCAACCCGCCCCAGGCCGTGCCGATGGCGAGGCCCGCACCGGCGAGCAGCGCGGCGAAGCTCGTGGTCTGCACGCCGAAGATGTCGAGGATCGCGAGGATCAGAACGATATTGAGCAGCACGCCGATGATCGAAACGAGATAGCGCGCGAGCGTGGGCTCAATCTTGCCGGTCTTGTTGATCGCTTTTTCAATCAGCGACGAGACCATGCCAATGATCCAGCGACCAACGATCCACACCGCGATCGCGGCAAGCACCTTGAGGCCAAATTCGGCGCCCTTGGTGGTGAGCCATTGCATGATTTGTTCGGTATTGAGTGGGCCCATGATTTCGTCGTTGCTCCGCGATGTCGACCAGCCATTCGTAGCATTGAAGCGCCCGAAAATCCACCACCCGACCCGGCGCGCACGCTTTTCAGACGATTCGTTTCGCCGGGTGCAGGAAAAGGGAAAACCCCGAAACCCGCCGTCAGCTACATGATGCTTCGGCTTCTATACTGGCACCTGTACGTTCACAGGAGGATTCACATGCGTCGCATTCACGCGCTTACCATCATCGCTGCGGCTCTCGCCGCGCAAACTGCCTTCGCGCAGGACAAGGGCAATCTCAATATTTACTGCTCGATGCAGATCGAGTGGTGCACGCTTGCCGCCAACGAGTTCAGCAAGCAGACTGGCATCAAGGTCAACACCTCGTTCAAGGGCTCAGGCGAGACCTTCGCGCAGGTGAAGGCTGAGGCCACCAATCCGAAAGGCGACGTCTGGTTCGGCGGCACCGGTGACCCACATTTGCAGGCGGCGGAAGAAGGTCTTTCCGAGGTTTACCAGTCGCCGATGATGAAAGACCTGCACCCGTGGGCGCAGTATCAGGCGCAGATCGCGAACTACAAAACGGTGGGCATTTACGCCGGCGCACTGGGCTTCAGCTTCAACACCGAAGTGCTGGCCAAGAAGAAACTCACGGCGCCCGCCTGCTGGGCCGATCTGGTGAAGCCGGAATTCAAGGGCGATGTACAGATGGCGAATCCCGCCGCGTCGGGCACGGCTTACACCGCGCTGGCGACACTCGTGCAGGTATTCGGTGAAGACAAGGCGTTCGACTACCTGAAATCGCTGCACAAGAATATTTCCAACTATCCGAAGTCCGGCACCGGTCCGGTGAAAGCGGCCGCGCGCGGCGAGACGGCCGTCGGTGTGAGTTTCATGCATGACGTGCCGGGCGAAGTGAAAAACGGCTTCCCGGTCGGCATGGCGGCACCGTGCGAAGGTACAGGCTACGAGGTGGGTTCGATGTCGATCCTCAAGGGCGCGCGCAACATGGACAACGCGAAAAAGTTTTACGACTGGGCGTTGACGCCGGATGCACAGAAACTCGCGGCGCAGGCCAAGCAGTATCAGTTGCCGTCGAACAAGAACGCGCCACAACCGCC
>CAYMSY010000006.1:2332-23310 GCA_964393195.1 uncultured Alcaligenaceae bacterium
GAAACTGAGGTATTTATCGCGTCACTCTTTGCGCCAGATCAATCCGAGCCTACATTTCCCGCTTTTCTAACCAACAAGAAATGAGGGGATCATGAAATCCTGGTTGAAGTGGACGCTGCGCGGCGCCGGTGCACTCGTTGTCATGGCTGGCGCGGTTGCGCTTGTCGGCACGCAGCTCGCTGAAAAGAAGCGCACACGGCAGGTCGAGGTCAAGGTACTGCCGGTTGCGATTCCGACCGATGCGGCAAGCGTTGAACGCGGTCGTTATCTCTATGCCTCGCGCGGCTGCGCGGACTGCCACGGCGCGAACGGTGCCGGCAAGGCGTTCATCGACGACGGCAGCATGAAAGTCGTCGGACCGAACATCAGCACCGGCGCGGGAAATGTGGTGGCGAACTACAAACCGGAAGACTGGGTGCGTACGCTGCGCCACGGCGTGAAACCGAACGGACAACCGGTATTCATCATGCCGAGCGAAGACTACAACCGTCTTACCGACGTCGACACCGGCGCACTGATCGCCTACGTGAAAAGCCTGCCGCCGGCGAATGGCGGTGCTGCGGTCATGCAGTTGCCGCTGCCGGTGAAAGTGCTCTACGGCTTCGGCGCGATTCCCGATTCTGCGGAAAAGATCAATCACGCGCTGCCGCCCGCGCAACCGGTCGCGAGTGGCGTCACCACCGAGCACGGCGCATACGTGGCCAACATGTGCATCGGCTGTCATGGCGCAGGACTCTCCGGCGGCAAGATCCCCGGCGGTCCGCCCGACTGGCCGGCTGCGGCCAATCTCACGCCCGGCGACAAGGGCGCGATGGGCGGCTACAAGGACGCCGCGCAGTTCGCGGCCATGTTCAAGAGCGGCAAGCGGCCGGATGGCAGCGTGATCAAGGTGATGCCGTTTGAGTCGTTGCGTGAAATGAACGATACCGACGTACAGGCGCTGTATGCATTTTTGAAGACCGTGCCGGCGAAGCCGTTCGGGAACCGGTAACTCGGCCAGCTCGTCACGGCAAAGGACGGGCGGTGCGCCTGACGCACCGCCGCGATGCTACTTGGCGTAAGCAGAGCCCAGGTCGCCACGCTTCAACCGCAATGTTTGCTCCTGATAGTCCTTAGCAGTGAGCTGAACAAAGCGTGCGTACGACGCAAAGCGCGATGCCCCTTCGAGCAGAAACGATGCGAAATCGCGAACCACCGGGCGTGAATCGTGAGCCGTTTTGCTCACGTACACAAATAGCAGGCGACTCATCTTGTTGTACTGGCCCGAGACAACAGTTTGCGTCGAGGGAATGACCGGCCCGCTCCCCTCATCAAGCGCTAGCGCTGCGACTTTTCCACTCTGGTCGGCGTAAGTCGCCATACTCACGAAACCGATGGCGCCGGGTGTTTTTGAAACGCGATCGACGACCACCGCATGCTCTGCTGTTTCCTGGTAGTCGGCGCGCAACACTTTCGCTGTTCCCGTTACGGCACCGGAGAAGAAGTCGAACGTCCCCGATTTCTGGTCGAGCCCAAAGAGGGTGACCGGCGTCGCGGGATAGTTGGAGCGAACCTGATTCCAGTTGATCTTCTTGCCGGTCGACTCCGGGCCCCACAACAGGCGAAGCTCGGTCATCGAGACATCGCGTAGCCAGCCGTCGTTGCGGTTGGTAATCAGCACCACAGCGTCCCAGGCAATAGGCAACTCGACGAAGCTCACGCCGCGCGACTTGCAGGCCTGAACCTCCTTGGCCGTAATAGCGCGTGACGCCATTGCAATCTCTGCGCGGTTATCGCAAAGGGCCGAAAAGCCCGTCGACGTTCCTTTGGCTTCGACAGTGATATTGAGCCCCGCCCTCGACTTGCGAAACTGAGCAAGTGCCGCCTCGATTATGGGTTCCACCGTATCGGAGCCAGCGATCCTGAGATCGGGTGGGCTTTGCGCAAAGCAAAGAAAGGGGGTGCAACAAAAAAGCGCCAACATCTGGCGCGCAATTCTCGACATGGTGGTTCTCCGGAAACGTTCTTTTGAGTGATTTTTTTGTATACCCGCCAAAACGCGCTATCGGAGCCCCAAGGATGCGATGATGTACATCAGGGGTCGCCAAACGATTCCTCGTGGGTATCACTTTGGACTCTAAGAATGCAATGTGACAAATTTGTGACAACAGTTGTACGGTGGTCCAATTTCTGGCATCGCTGACTCTTTCCCGGACTAATCTTGTAGCGAGGACACAACTGTCGTACGTTTGGCCGCCTGCCGCCATGCCACCGGCATGTACATGCACTCCTCAAGCGGCCTCGATGTCTTACGATGTGCCAATATCGCTGCCCGCTGCTCAGCTTGCGCACATGAGCCGTCACACAAGTGAATTGAATTTACGAAATGACCGCTCCCGCTTCGACACCGCCCAATACATTGAATTTCGCCGACGCAATCGACACCGACCCACGCACATTGGGCTGGATGCAGGGCTTTCCGCCGCCGGCGGACAAAACCATTCGCTTCGCCGACGGTTCGTACTATGAATTTCCGCAGCGACGCTGGGCGTTCAGTCATGTGCGCGAGATGGCGCCGACGGTGCGCGTGTCACGCGGTGATGGCCCCGTGTGCCCGCTGCCGCGTGCGGATCGCGATGATCTCGACCCGGTCCCGTTCACCACGATGGACGGTCGCGCATCCACGTGGGGCGAGGCCTTCGCGCTGAACTACAGCGACGGCGTGGTGGTGCTGCATCGTGGTCGCATCGTCTACGAAAAATACTTCGGTGCATTGCAGGCCGATCTCGTGCACAGCGCGTTCTCGGTGACCAAATCCTTCGTCGGCACGCTCGCAGCGATGCAGGTCCACGCAGGCGCGCTCGACGAAAACAAACTGGTGCCGCATTACATCCCTGAACTTCGCGACACGGCCTATGGCGACGCCACCGTGCGCCAGGTCATGGACATGATCATCGGCGTCAAGTATTCCGAGGTGTACACCGACCCGAAGGCCGACATCTGGGCCTACGCATGGGCGGGGGGCACGCGCGCACGACCGCCCGGCTACACGGGGCCGTCGACGTTTTACGACTATCTGGTGACGCTCAAAAAGGAAGGTGAACACGGCAAGGGTTTCACCTACAAGACGATCAACACCGAAGTGCTGGCCTGGATCGTGAAGCGCGTTGCGGGATTGCGTCTGGCTGATCTCACGTCGCAGCAAATCTGGGCGAAGCTCGGCTGCGAATACGACGCGCTCTATCAGGTCGATAGCGTCGGCACGGAGTCCGGCGGCGGTGGACTCAACACCGCGCTGCGCGATCTGGCGCGTTTCGGCGAGGCGATGCGCTGCGACGGCAGTTTTAATGGTCAGCAGATCGTGCCCGCTGCCGTCGTTGCCGATATTCGCAAGGGCGCAGATCGGGCGCACTTCGCGACGGCTGGTTATGCCACGCTGCCCGGCTGGTCGTATCGCAACATGTGGTGGGTGTCGCATGATGCGCACCAGTGTTTCACGGCGCGCGGCATTCACGGACAGCTGATCTGGGTTGATCCGAAAGCGGAGATGGTGATCGCGCGCTACGGTTCACATCCGATGGCGGCAAATACGTTCATCGACCCGAATTCGCTGCCCGCTTATCGCGCGCTGGGTGAGCATTTGCTGCGCAGTTGATCGGCGCGACCGGTCGCTAGGGCTTGCCTGCCTTGTCGCCCCAAAGCTCTTTCAGGCGCGCGTCGCGGCCGCAACCGTTGCGGTAATACTTGTAGCGCAGCGGGTTTTTCAGGTAATAGTCCTGGTGGTAATCCTCGGCCGGATAAAAGGCTGTCGCCAGCACGATTTCGGTGACGATGGGTTCCTTGAACGGTTTTGATTTTTCGAGCGCGGCGCGCGAGCCCTGCGCGGCTTTCAACTGCTCCGCGTTGTGCGCAAAGATCGCCGTGCGGTACGGCGTACCGCCATCACAGAACTGGCGGTCTTTCGTGGTCGGATCGATGGTCCGCCAGAAGTATTCAACGAGTCGCTCATAGCTCACCTTCTTCGGGTCATAGACGATTTCGACCGCTTCGGCGTGGCCGGTGGTCTTCGACGAGACCTGTTCGTAGGTCGGATTGGCGACGTTGCCGCCGATGTAGCCCGACGTCGTCGAGATCACGCCTTCGATTTTGTCGAAGTCCGATTCAACGCACCAGAAACAGCCACCGGCGAAAGTTGCCCTGGCGGTCGTTGTGCTCGCGGCCGCAACCGGCGCGGGTTGCGCATGCGACGCGGCGACAAGCGCCAGCGCAAAGGCGGCGGCAAACCAGCGGAGGATACGGTGGGACAGTGTGGGCGATTTCATGGGGGTTGCCTGAACGTTGGAATTGAAGCGTAGTCGTGCGGCGAAGCGAAAACCTTGCGCATGGAGTCGATTGAGAGGTCCGCCGTGTCTATCAACTTTTTGCTGCGTTCCTTATTTCATAGGGCCTACATGCACATATCGCTAAAAGTCGATTTACGGCATTTATTTGCTCCAAGCCCTATGAAATAAAGCTTTCAACGAAAAGCTGAATACCTTTTTTGCTAATCAAACTGCGGAAAATACCGTGCGCTGTTGCACGTTTACGCCGTAACAGGCCGACAGGTTTTCTGCGGTCAACGCGTCCTGTGCGGTGGCAAAAGCGAGCGCCTGCCCGCCACGCATGAGCAGTGCGCGATCGGCGATTTGCGCCGCTTCGGCGGGATCATGCGTCGAGAAGACGACGGCCCATTGCCGCTGCTTTACGATGCGTGCAATCAGCGTCAGCACGAACTGCCGCTGCGCCATGTCGAGATGCGCGCAGGGCTCGTCGAGCAGCCACAGGCAGCGCGGCATTTCGCCGAGCTGATAGAGCGAACGCGCGATCTGCACCCGCGTCTGTTCACCCATCGACAGCGTCGCATAGTCGCGCGCCGCCCATTGCGTTGCATGCGCCTCATGCAGCGCCCGCGCGACTTGCCCCGCATCCACCGGCACAAACGGGCGCCCGAGCGCAACGTATTCCTCGACGCTCATCGCGAACGGAATCGCCTGCTCGCTCGCATTTAGCGCGCGGCGTTCGGCAAGTCCGTCGAGCGACCAGTCGGCGAGCGATACATCGTCCAGCATGATCTGTCCGGCGTCCGGTGCGACGCTCGCCGACAGCGCAGCGATCAGCGTGCTCTTGCCTGCACCGTTGGCACCGAGCACTGCGAGAATTTCACCACTGTCCAGTGCAAACGAAATGTCACGCAGCAGCAACGTGCCGCGCGCGCTAACGCCAAGCTTGCTGACATTGAGCAGCGCCGCGTTCATCGCCCGCGCCCCGCGCCACGCACCACCATCGTCACCAGCAGCGGCACGCCGATGATGGCGGTGATGGCGCCTACCGGCAATTCAATCGGGGCAGCAATTGTGCGCGCTAGCATGTCGGCGAGCACGCAGAGCAACGCGCCGATCAGCATCGCGAGCGGCAACACCTTGCGCGGCGACGCCCCCACGGCCATGCGCGCGAGATGCGGCGCCACCAGCCCGACAAAGCCGACGCCGCCACAGAACGCCGTCACCACGGCAACGACGGCTGCCGTCGCTGTCGCCACGCGAAAGCGCAGGGGCCGCAAGTCCACGCCAACCGTGCGGGCAGCGCGCTCGCCGAGCGCCAGCGCCGCGAGCGCACTGGCCGACCATTGCAGCAGCAAGGCGGCCGCGAACGTGCACCCACACATCGCAATCACCACCGGCCATTCGAGCGAAGCGAAGCTGCCGAGCATCCAGAATGAAAGCGTTTTCAGTTGCCCCTCGGACGCGAGCGCCGTCAACATTGCGAGCCCGGCCGCACAAGCCGCGTTGATCGCGATGCCGAGCAGCAGCAGGGTCGTCGTCGTACCCAGCGAGCCGATGCCAGCGTTACCGGCATCGGTACGTCGCGCGACCAGCAGCATCAGCATCATCGCCAATGCGGCACCAGCCAGCGCGCCCATCCACAGCGCCGCACCAGCGCCCGCGACGATCAGCGCAGTCGCTGCGCCGAGTCCTGCCGCCGCAGGCACGCCAAGCAGACCGGGATCGGCCAGCGGATTGCGGAACAACGCCTGCAGCGCCGCCCCCGCGAGTGCGAACGCAGCGCCGCCCGCGCAGGCGGCGAGCACGCGCGGTGCGCGCAGACCCGTGAGCACGGCCCAGTCGGCGTCGGCGAGGTTGCCCGTCAGCAGTTGGCCCAGCGCAATCGGATACGCGCCCAACGCCAGCGACACGACCGCAGCGATCAGCAACAACGCCGCAACAGCAATAGCGGTCGGCGCGAATCGCCACGTATTCATGTGGTTCGTGGACCGGCTAGGCCAGCAGGTGCGCCTCGACGCGCGCCGCGACGACCTCGGGCACGTCGTGATGCAGCATATGACCGGCGCCGGGAATCACTTCAAACTGGATGTTCTGGAACGCTGCCAGCCGCGAGGCGAAGCTGCCTTTGGCATGGCCGTCCTTGATCTCGGGCACGGCGGTCTCGTCGTTGTAACCATTCCACTGCTTCGCGGCCGATTCACTGGCACCGAGCCACAGCGTGGGCGCCGTGACGTGGTTCCAGATGGCAATCGCTTCGTCGAGCCGGTACACCGTCGGAAACGGCATCTTGTGTGCAGGGTCGGCGCGCAAATGCCAGCGCCCGTCGTCCTTCTGCTCCGCCCAATGTTGCGCCAGCCACTCAGCCCGCTCGCGCGAGATGCGCGGATTGTTTTTCTGCAGGCGGTCGGTGACTTTCGCCAGCGAGTCATAGCTGGACAGCGTCTCCCCGGCCTTGATCGAATCGAGCCATTTCGCATAGCGCTCGGCCGCCTTGCTTGCGCTCGAGGCCGGAACGCCGAAGCCGTCCAGCGACACCAGTTTTTTCACGCGATGCGGACGGACGCCGGAATACGTGCAGCACACGTTGCCGCCCAGGCTGTGGCCGACGAGATTGATGGGCGCGTCGGGCGAAAAGTGATCAATCACCGCCTCGAGATCGGCGACGTAATCGGCGAACCAGTAGCCGCTCGCACCTTCGCGCGTCCAGTCGCTGCCGCCATAACCGCGCTGATCCGGCGCGATCACGTACCAGTCGTGCTTCATGGCGTCGACGAGATACTGAAACGAGGCCGCGACGTCCATCCAGCCATGCAGCATCAGCACCGGTTCGGACGACGGATCGCCCCAGGTCAGCACTTGGGCGCTGTGACTGCGAATGGGAATCTGATGGCGAGTGAAAGGCTTGATGGCAGGCATGTTGCAAGCGTAGCAGTGCTTCGCACGATGGCGGCGCCGCCGCCACAGCGTGTGCGATCGGCCGTGCTTGGGTCTATCAGCTTTTTTATCGATAAGCCCATTCAATATGGGCTCAATAGCTATTTTGGCTGATTATCGACTTATGAGCATTAAACGACCTGAGCCCAATGCGAATGGGCATTTCACGAAAAAGCTATAAGCACTGACATTTGCCCACAGAGTTCGCGTTATGCTTCAAATTATTGTTGCCAATGTCATATAAATCACGTAATCTTGTAATTACAGCATTCTGATGCGACATTTTCGCGGCGACGCGGCAGTCATTTGAGGCAGCGATATGAGTGAAGTGATCCCTTTCCGCGGCTTTTCGCTCCACGATCAGGTGGCCGAGCGCATTCGTGCGCAGATTTTTGACCGGCATCTGGCGTCCGGCGAGTTCATCGACGAAATCGCGCTTGCCGAGAAATGGCAGATCAGCCGCACGCCGCTGCGCGAGGCGCTCAAGGTGCTCGCCGCCGAAGGGCTGGTCGAACTGGTGCCGCGCCGCGGTTGCCGCGTCATCAAGATCAGCGAAACCGACGCCGACGAACTGTTTCCGATCATGGCGCTGCTTGAAGGGCGCTGTGCATTTGAAGCGACGCAACACGCGACCGCGACTGATCTGCGCGAGCTGCAACGCATGCATGATGAACTGGAGCGGACCGCCGCCGCGCACGATGTTGACGGCTACTACCAGGCCAATCATGTCTTCCACAGCTTTGTGCAGCGGCTCGCCGGCAATCGCTGGCTCGACCGCGTCACCGCCGACCTGCGCAAATTCGTGCGCATGCTGCGCGGGCGACAGCTGGTGCTGCCGGGACGCATTGATGATTCCATCAACGAGCATCGCGTGCTGATCGCGGCGATGCTCGCGGGCGACGCGCAACGCGCCGAGCGGGCGATGCATGACCATCTGCTGGCACAGCTCGCCGCGCTCAAGCAGTTGCGGATGCTTGAACAGGAGGCGTCGCAACATGCTGGCTGATCTGTCTCCCGTCCCGGCGCTGCGCAAGGCGGCACAGCAGCTGTCGCAAATGTCGAGCGATCGCCGCACGGCCCGTCTGGTGAAAGAGTGCCATCGCCTGCTCTCGGTGCGCGCCGAGGCAAACTCGCCGGCGATTGCGCGCAACATCATCGCCGAACTGGAAACGCTCAGCGACGGCGAATTTGATACGCTGTTCGAGAGCCTCGCGCGCGAGTTTTCGCCCGATCCGCAGGCGGTGCTCGCCGCCGCGCAGGCATATGCAGCAGACGCCTCGTCAAAAGCGCTGGCAACACTGTCGACCGCCGCCGAACCGCCGCGACAGGAACTGTTCCGTCGGCTCAACCGCGCCCCCGGTGGCACCGCCGCGCTGGTGCGGCTACGCCGTCATTTGCTGCTGCGACTGCGAAAAAACAGCGAATGGCAATCGGTTGAGGCCGATCTGCTGCATTTGCTCTCGTCGTGGTTCAACCCCGGGTTCCTCGAAATGCGCCGCGTCGACTGGAGCTCGCCCGCGCACCTGCTGGAGCAGATCATCCAGCACGAAGCCGTGCACACGATCGACGGCTGGGACGACCTGCGCCGCCGCCTGCAGCCCGATCGCCGCTGCTTCGCCTTCTTTCATCCACAGCTCGCCAACGTACCGCTGATCTTTGTTGAAGTGGCGCTGGTACCGACGATGCCGGACGCTATCGCGCCATTGATTGACAAGAACTCCGAAGTCACCTCGCCCAAGCAATTTCGCGTTGCTGCGTTCTATTCGATCAGCAACTGTGAACCCGGCCTGCGCGGTGTATCGCTTGGCAACTTCCTGATCAAACGCGTCGCGGAAGAACTGAAGAAAGAGCTGCCACAGCTCAAGACGTTCTGCACGCTGTCACCGATCCCCGGCTTCATGGCGTGGCTCTCCCGTGGCAAGGCAGCACTCGTTTACGAGGGTCTCAAACCCGCCGTACTCAAGCGGCTCAATGCGGCGCATGACCTGCTGCACAAGGCAACAGACGGCGAACTCGCGAAGCTGTCAAATGTGGAATCGCTCGGATCACTGAACGAAGAAGCCAATGAAGCGCTGCTGGCGCTGGCGGGCGCGTATCTCATCCACGAGTCACCACGCACGCAAGGCGATCCGGTGGCGCGTTTTCATCTCGACAACGGTGCGCGGTTGGAGCGCATCAACGCGCTGGCCAACGTCTCGTCAAAGGGTCTTAAACAGTCAGCAGGTTTGATGGTCAACTATCTCTACAACCTGGATCGTGTCGAACAATCGCACGAGGATTTTGTAAACGGCACGGTCACGCATGCGCGGGCGGTGTCGTCACTGATTTAGCGCAAAACTGCCGAAGCGCTTCGCCGCCCCGGTGGCACAGGCGCAGCGGATAACATTTCACAAGGAGGACACTCAATGCAACACCCACATTTTTCCCGGACACGACGACTGATCGCCGCTGCGCTGGCAACGGCTGTTGTCACTGCGCCGATCATGTCGCACGCACAGAACGCCTGGCCATCGAAGCCCGTGACCATTGTCGTGCCCTTCCCGGCCGGCGGCGGCACTGACGCGTTCGCGCGCCCGCTCACTGCCACGCTCAGCAAGAACACCGGCAAACAGTTCATCATTGACAATCGCGGCGGCGCCGGTGGCACGGTCGGCGCGAGCATCGCCGCGAAGGCAGCTGCGGACGGCTACACCTTTTTCATGGGCGCAGTGCATCACGCCATAGCGCCGTCGATGTACCCCAAGCTCGACTACGACATTGAGAAAAGCTTTGTTCCGGTGGCGCTGGTTTCATCGGTACCGCAGGTCATCGTGGTCAATCCACAACGTGTTGCAGCCAACGACCTCAAAGGTTTCATCGAAGCCGCCAAAAAGGCCGACGGCAAGATGAATTACGGCTCGGCCGGCAACGGCTCTTCGCATCACCTCGCCGGGGAACTGTTCAATGGACTCGCGGGGACGAAGATCACGCATGTCCCCTACAAGGGTGCCGGGCCGGCACTGACCGACCTGATGGGCGGACAGATTGACGCAATGTTTGACGGCATGGGTTCCAGTGCGGGACACATCAAGGGGGGCCGTATCAAGGCGATCGCCGTCGCCAGCGACAAGCGTGCGCCCGGCTTCCCGAACATCCCGACGGCAGCTGAATCCGGTCTCAACTACAAAGTGTCGACCTGGTACGGACTATGGGCGCCAAAGGGTACGCCGGCCGATGTCATCGCGAAGTTTCAGGCAGAGCTCAAGAAGGCCTACAACTCCGACGAGTTGAAGACTATATGGAATGGCCTGGGCGCCGAAGTGCCGGACGTTTACGGTGATGCTTTCGGCGGTTTTGTGTCATCAGAAATCAAGCGCTGGGCTGACGTCGCGAAGGCGTCCGGCGCGAAACTGGACTAGGCGCTGCAAGACGCTATCGCGGTCAAACCGTCTCACAACGTTCGCGTTGCTTTGGTGAGCGTGGTCCCGGCCGCGATGAACACGATGTCATGACAGAGATATTGATGAATAACGAAAACCTCTTCGCCGCATTGCGTGCCGCGTTTCCGGAAAATCTGGATGCGACCGCAATCGAATCGGCCGATAGCAGCACCGGCGCGACACTTCGGAACTACACGTGGCGCGAACTTGACGAGCAAACCGCACGCGTTGCCAATCTGCTGGCATCGCTGCACCTGCCCGAAGGCAGCCGCGTTGCCGTCCAAACCGAGAAAAGCGTGGCAGCGCTCGTCCTGTATCTCGGCGTGTTGCGTGCCGGCTATGTCTACCTGCCGCTTAACACGGCCTACCAGGCGAGCGAGATCGAGTATTTCATTGGCAACGCAGAACCGGCTGTCGTCGTCTGTGCGCCAAAGTCACTCACGTGGATCCAGCCAATCGCTGACGCGGCCGACGTGGCGCGTGTATTCACGCTGGACGAGAGTGGCGGCGGCACACTCATCGATGCAGCCACAGCCCAGTCAGACATTCACACGGTTGCAATCAGACGGGCTGATGACCTCGCTGCGATTCTGTACACAAGCGGCACCACGGGCCGCAGCAAGGGCGCCATGCTTTCGCACGGCAATCTGCTGTCAAATGCACTGACACTCAAGGACTACTGGGGGTGGCGCTCCGACGATGTACTGATTCACGCCCTGCCGATTTTCCATGTGCATGGGCTGTTCGTGGCGTCACACTGCGCGTTGCTCGCCGGCGCACGAATGATCTGGTTTGCGAAATTTGATCCAAACGCCGTCATCGCCCGGCTACCCGAGGCCACCGTTTTCATGGGTGTGCCGACGCTCTACGTGCGCCTGCTTGCGGACGCGCGCCTCAATCGCGACACCTGTCGCAACATGCGGCTTTTCATTGCCGGCTCCGCGCCTTTGCTGATCGAGACATTCAACGAGTTCCGCGAACGCACGGGGCACACGATTCTTGAGCGCTATGGCATGAGCGAAACCTGCATGCTCACCTCCAACCCTTACGATAGCGCACAAGGCGAGCGTCGCGGCGGCACCGTCGGCTTCCCGTTACCGGGAGTGAATGTGCGAGTGTCGGACGACAAGGGCGGCGTCTGTCCTGTCGACGAGATCGGTGGCATAGAAGTCCGTGGGCCTAATGTGTTTGGCGGCTACTGGCGCATGCCAGAGAAAACCCGGGAAGAGTTCACCGCTGACGGATGGTTCAAAACGGGCGACGTCGGGAAAATCGATGCCAGTGGTTACGTCACAATCGTCGGACGCAGCAAGGATCTCATCATCAGTGGTGGATACAACGTTTACCCGGCAGAGATCGAGGGCTATCTCAACGACATGCCCGGCGTCGCAGAGTCCGCAGTGATTGGTGTACCCCATCGCGATTTTGGCGAGGCCGTGGTCGCCGTAGTTGTCGCCCGGCACAATGCATCGCTGGATGGCGAGTCACTCGCCACGTCGCTCAAGGGCAAGATTGCAAACTTCAAGGTGCCCAAACGCGTCTTCGTGGTGACTGACCTGCCGCGCAACGCAATGGGAAAAGTACAAAAAAATCTGCTGCGACAGGAACACGCTCGCCTGTTCTCCTGAATCAGGTCAGCGCGTTGGCCATCTGTTGCGGCTGGCCAGGTCTTGCCGTACAGCGTCAGTGGGTTGATGCCTTCTCAAATCGCTCGATGCGGCGCTCGATATCGGGATGAGTGCTCAGAAACTCGGGCATTGACAATGTTCCTGTCCGTTTTCCTGGCGACTTGGTGGCAATCTCGGTACCGGGCTGACCGGTCCGGTTTTCCGGAGCGTCGCTTTTGGAATCTGGATCATGACTACGAGCCTGATCATGCATATCGCTGCGATCGCGCATGCGCCGAAACAGTTCGGCCATTGACTTCGTGTTCAGCTTATTCGCCCGCATCAATTCGATAGCGGTGTCATCGGCCTGCGTTTCAAAATCCCTGGAGTAACTGAGTTGACTGGCGATCACCGCCGCGTTGGCCAACGAAGTGAAATCCCCGAAATACCAGGCGGCGACAGCCGAAACCGCCGCCGTACGCAGCAGCGTTCTCAAGCCGTGCCGGTGCTCCACGTGCCCCAACTCGTGGGCGAATACCCCGACTAGTGCATCATCATCCGGCGCCGCCTTGACGATTCCATCGAGAAAAACAATGGAGCCGCCAGGCAGTGCAAACGCATTCGGCATGTCCCCCATCCTGAAAAAATGTACGGCAACCTGAGGAGCCCCGGACCTCGATGCGATAACAGCGTCAAACCTGCCACGCAGTCGTTGTTGCTGCTCTGCGGTCAGCGCTGTCGGTTGCAGACTGTCCAATCGTTCCATCTGACCGATCACGACGCCGTCAAGCGCCTGCGCCCATGATGCAGGCACACGTGCCGCGAGGTGGTCGGCTACAACCGGCAGCAACCAGACATAGCCGGCAACCACAGCAGCAATACTAAGCACCAGAGATGTCGCGACCATGCGCCAGCTATGCTGCCAACGGGTGACGATTGCATCCGGTTTGCCGGCGGCGGCCAGTATGCGCGAGAGCTGCGCACCGTCATCAATTTCAAGGACTGAACCGTCGGCGAGGTGCACCGTGCGCGTCGCCCGACTAAAGCGCTCTGACGCCCTGATCTCGGCAACATCAAGCCGGCGCAATGTTGCGTCACCGGCCGTCGCCAGCATGACGATGCCGCGTTCAGCGCTGGCGAACAGCGTCGCCGACAGGGCAGTCGACTGCCCTGTCGGCGGGTAGTACCGCGCCGCGACCGGACCAACGTCAGCGGCGTTCGGGACAGTTTCGCTCAAAGCGCGATATCCACGTCCATCAGATCAGCCACCTCAGAGCCCACGGCACGTTGATTACTTTCCCGCAGGACCGCAATCATGTCATCTGCTGAGCCCTGCCAGGACATCGCCTCGATACGAATTTTGGCCAGCGTCACAGCGGCAAAAGGACGATACAGGCCGAGCGTCACCACCGTAAGCAGCGTCACGCCAAGCCAGGTGATCATGAACGACGGGACCGCAATGTTCGAGCTGAAACGCTGGCCGGCCAATGAAGTGCCTCGCCATACCGTGTTTTGCAACATTGCGATGAGCAGTGGACCGATGGCCAGGAGCGCCAGATAGAAACCACCAACCAGCACGAATATCGCAATCATCTTGCCGACGGGCAGACCGCCGCCGCCGGATGTCACCAAGTTGGCAACGTCCATGCCGAGCGTCAGTCCGATAACCACTGACGCGACCACACCGAGCGCGATCATGAAGCCGAGCGCTACCAGATAGACCACGTAGTACTGGCCGACGGTGAGATGAAATCCAAACTCGCTCGCACCTGCCCGTGCTCCTTCGGTGTAGTAGCGACGCAACCGGTACTGCAGGTACGGGCCGATGCCATACATCGCGAGCACCGTAATCCCCAGCAACACCAGACCCAGCGTTTTCGACACAAACATCAACAAACCGGCGACAACGCCTGAAGCGATGACCACGCCCAATGGCAGGAGCAGCGCCTTGTACGCGCCCTTCGCGTCACCGAGAAATGCAAATCGTACATTCCGATAACTTGTGTTCGCAAGATGGAATCGCATTGATCGGTAAAGCAGCCACGGCAACCCACACAAGTACACCAGCAACACAACGAGCCCAAGAAAGGGCACATTAATCAGTGCAATCAGAACGACGGCAATGATGCGCCCCTTCAGGATTGCGATTGGCGAGCCGTGGAAGTCAAAGCTGGAGCCGGCGAAGCGCGTGTTGTTGTAGAAGTAACGCAACCGGCGCACCTTGGCCCAGGCCGAGTAAATGCCGATCGTGACGATCGTCAAGAGTACGTTGACGATCCATATGCGGAAGTATTCCGAGCCACTGCCAGTGAACTCGAAGTGCTGCGCCGTACCGCCCGACGGGATTGTCGGTGCTGGCGCGGGAAAGGGTTGATCGGTCATGGGTAGTCCGGCGACAGCCGCTTTGTTGTAAATGTGACCCGCATTCTGCATGACGCCATCGCGTTTGGATACGTCCGGTGAATCAAAAAAATTTCCGGAAAAGATGTCACACTTACCGCAGACTTACCGTCTGTTTCTTCCACCCTGCGTCCTGCCACCGATAGAACGCGCTGAGCGAGGAAGGCTCGTCGGCCCTCTTCTCCGTCGTGAGCGTATCAAGGCGGATCTGCTCAAAACTGCGGCGTAGCCGTCCGTCAATGCGTGTCTCCCGCGCAGCCAGCATGTGGGTCCCGCCCGGTACCCATCCGGCAAATTCGATGTACCCCAGATCCGGCGAAGCTGCCGCTGGCGGCAGGACCTCGGCGGTCCACGCACCATTGCCCAGTTTCAGGATCCAGAGTTCACGCCAGCCGTCGAGCGGCTGAACAGCGAGTGCAATGACATTGCCCGCTCCATTGAGCGCCGCTGACTGCGTCCAGACAATGCCGTAGGTACAGCGAATTGGCCGAGCGGTGGTTACGTCACGCCGGGGATCGGCAACGGCAACGCAAGTCTGTCCACTCTCGCCGGTGGAGGTTACGACCGTTACCTTTTGCGATTGCCGCTTGCTGCCTTGCTCGGCGGCCGGCGTGACAGGTATGGCGGCCCAGCGCACCGCGCCGACGCGGATTGCTGCCTCCGCGTATGCAGCTGCATCCTCTTCCGCCAGCTCCGACTTGTTGACGGCCGCGAGTTCGTCAATTGCGCGCGCCGCCATCAGTGTCGGCAATTCGCCGCGCCGCGCCTGATTGAAGGCAACGCTGGCCCAGACGCTGGCGCGGCGCGCACGAACACGATTCCTGATGTGCTCAGGAATGAGCGACATTTCCACCCGGTCAAGCACCTCACTGCGCCATTGATCCAGCGCGAGCCGCGCCGTCGGTAGCATTGCTGGATCGATGCACTCTGGACGTGTAATTGCGAGCGCCGCACGGGCGATTTGTTGCGCATCCTTTGACAGCGCGAGTACCCGGCGATACGCCTCGCCGTCATAGCAGAGGCGCGTCCGACCGTCACGCTCGACGTCGCGAAAGGCAACACCGTAGTGCCTGGCAACGTCAATCTGCGCAGCAACCACCGCCTCTTGCGACTTGCCTGCGGACGACGCCCTTCGCGCCAGACGATCGGCCAGTGTTCCAAGAATGTCAAACGGCTCAGCGTCGATGGTTTGCACTGGAGCCGCCTTGAGATAGGCCGCTACCAGTGCTATACCCATCGCCTCTGACCCGGGTGTATCGCGTACAAAGCGTGCAACTGCCAGCAATTCCGGAGCCTCGGAGGCAGACAGGGACGTGCGCCGCACCTGTGAAGTACGAACATAACCCGCGCGCTCGCGCCTATGGTCGTATACCTGCAGGAAGTCCTGCTTTTCGCCGCGTACTTCGAGCGTGTCGCCCTGTGTCAGCACCGTTTGCTGTTGCGCCGAATCACGCGGTGAGGCGCGTAATGCCGTTTGATCCTGCGTCACGATGGCGAGTGTCGCTGCGGCGGCCAATGTGCTGATCAACATTATTGACGCTCCTTGTTGCCGTTGCCGGTTCCGGTGCGGGAAACCTGCTCCTCGCCATCGTCGGCCACTAGCTGTTTGGTGTTTCGGGTATTTCCCAGCAGGTGCGCGCCAATGAAATCGCCGCTGGTTGATGGCGGTGCGATGATCACCGAGATCTTGTCGGACAGTTTGTCCGCCATCGTCTTCTGGATGAGTAATGGATGTTTGCTAATGAGGGCGCCTTCACGGGCCATTTGTTCGCTCGTGACCTTGCCCACACGATCCAGCCGGTACGCCTCGGCATCTGCCAGCTTCTGACGCGAGTCCGCCTCGCCATTGGCTTCGATACGCCGTGCCTGGGCACTGCCCTCGGCGGCCTTGACGCGCACCAGACGCTCAGCCTCGGCTTCGAGCTGACGTTGCTCAATCTGTTTTTGCTTGAATGGCAACACATGTTTCATCGCTTCTTCCTGCGCCCGTGCCGCGATGATCTGTTCGCTGGCGGCGGCTTCCGCCGCCTTCTCGCGACGTACTTTTTGCGCTTCGGCATCGAGCGCTGTCTCCTTGACGCGCTTGTCCTTCAACTCCAGCGTGAAGCGCATCTTTTCCGATTCCAGTTCCTCCGCGAGCAGCTTCTCCATGCCTCTGCGGTAGTCGTCCGGCAAATCCACCTTTCCCATTTGTACCGAGCGCAATACGATGCCATCCGCAGCCAGTCGCGGTTTGAGTTCCCCTTCGATCGTTTGCTGAATCTCGGCGCGTTTCGATGAAAAAATTTCCCGCACGGTGTAGCGAGCCAGCACTTTGAAGATCACCCCCTGTACCGCCGGCTCAACCACTTCCGCCTCGATGTTCTCCGGAAGCTTTTTGGCCAGGGTTTCGATCTGCGCCGCATCAATGGCGTAGCGAACAACCAGATCAGCCCCGAACGACAGTCCTTCAACCGACTGAAACGGGGCATCGCCTGCGCCAGCCTTTTCCCCCGGACGATAGACCTGATCACGCAGCTGCAATGTGCGCCATTGATGCAGCCCCGGGATCACCAATACTGTTCCATCGCGCCACTCGCTGACAACGCCTGACACGCGGTTGATACGCACGCCCGTTTCGCCCGCCTCGACAGTACGCATTGGCGGGTGCGTGTAAAGACTATAGCCAGCTGCTGCCACTGCGATCATTCCGATGACGAGCATGCTGCGACGACGAAGCGAGGCGCCAATGCCGACCGTTGTGCCTTTGGCGACCTGTGTTCCCTTGCGCCCCCATTGCGACAGACTTTGACGAACGGCGGCAACGAGGTTGCGAATGCGATTGGACATGATGTACTCCCGAATTTTTGAAAAGTGGTTTGACGAGGTGACCGAGAAACGCTTTGCTGCGCTGTTTCTCTGGTTGTCATTCTGGAAAGCACCTCGTAGAGCGAACAAGAGCGACGCAGGGCGTCTTCTGTCGGGGGCGCGTCGTGTTCGCTCGTTTCCGTGAAAGCGCCTTCCGGTAACGGAAGAAAAACTCACACCGGAAAAGATTCGGGCACCGGATAATTGGCGAACGAGAAATACGTTTGCCTGGAGCACCGCATGCTGTCCGTCGCCGTCATAGAGGATGATCCGCCGATGAGCGCGCAGTTACGCGGCTGGATCGAATCGGCGCGCCCCGACGTAAAAGTGGACCAATGGTCCACGCGCGACGACGCGGAAGCCGCGATTCTGCGAACACGCTACGACCTCGTGGTGATGGACATCGAGTTGGGTCGTGAGCGCCATGCCGGAGTCGCGCTCATCAACGCGATCAACAAGCAGCACGCAACGCCGGTGCTGGTGGTATCAGCGATGCCAGCCACGATTTATCGCAGCATCATGAAGGCGCTGGACGCGTGGGACTATTTGCAGAAAACGACATTTGAAGAGTCTGATTTCGTCGACACTTTCCTCGAAATTCTGCGTGCATCGCGGACGCAGCGTGAGCGTGAAGCAAAAGCACCCGAAACCGCCGCCGAGGAGCTGTCGCTGGACCCGCTGCGCCAGAGTTCACCCAGGTGGCGTGGACAACGCATCAATCTGCCACTTACCGCGCAGCGCATTCTTGCCACGCTTCATGAACATCAGGGTCAGGTGGTCTCCTACGAAGATTTGTTTCAGGTCGTCAAGAGCGGACGCAATCGTGACAACGTACGCAAGCACATCAGCACGATTCGGGACGCCTTTCGCGAGATCGATCCTGAATTCGATGCGATTGAAAACGTGCCGATGCGCGGTTTCCGCTGGGCCGAAGCTGTGCCGCCGAGGGCCCGATCGTGAAACTGGCCTGGCCCGGCATCGCGTCATTTCGTCAGCGGATATTGCTGCGCAGCGTGTTTGCGCTGCTGGCGATTGCAACACTCGCGATGGCACTGGCGTTGCTGCAGGAAGAAAAACAGCTCAGCTACAAGAACTACCAGACGAGCTTCAAAAAAACACAGGAACAGGTTTCATCGCGCCTGCATCATCCTGCCGGGCAACTCGCATTGCTGAATCCGCCAGGCACGAATACGCGGGTCACGCCGCTGCATCCTTACGTCTTGCCTTATGCCGCCATTGACTTTGATGACCCGAACAAGGTGCAGCAGGCGGTAGAAAACACCGGCTGCCTCGTGCAATACAAGCACTACGGCGCCGTCTGTGTCGCTGTTGGCAACAACCCGTGGGCCGGTGGGTTCATCTACATCGCCGGACGATTCGCCAGTGGTGACCTGATCGGGCGCACGATGGGTGAACGCGACCTGCGCGGCGTGCATCGCGTGCGTGTCACACTGGACATGCGTGGCGAAACATCACGCTGGATCGCACCGTTCGAGCGTAGTGACACACCGGGCTCGTCGCTCAGCACAGCCTCCGGTGGCATTCGCGGACGCCTCACGGGATTTATTGAAACGGGTGAAACACTCGGACTGACCAAACCAGTACGCGATTTTCGTGGATGGATATGGCAATCTCCGCTTTGCCTGTCCAGCGAGCCGGCAACTGCCGATGCGACATGCGCAAAGAGTTCGTTTTTCTCAATCCGGCTACCCGTCGAAATATTTCGCGAGGCCTTGTTTCAGCAGCCGCGCCCGGTCTGGCCGCCCACAGATCTCGACAGGACGCTGGTACGCATCGAAGTATTTGGCCCGGAATCATCGACCGCGATTTTCGACAGCAATGCCGAAGGCGCAACGCCGCCGTTCTCATTGAGCGACCTGCAACCGCTGTTGCTTTCGGGAGAAACGCTGCGTGTGAGAAAGATCGGCGCAACGGGGCCAGATCTCGTGAAACTCGGTGCGATCACGAACGAAACGTCAACGTCGTTGCCGTGGATTGACAGCCTGATCCGCCGCCTGCCCGTCGAAGGATTTGACACTGTCCTTGAGTCACGGGAAACGATCTCCACCGCGCTCGGCAGCTACGAGGTCACGCTGACCGGTGATGTGCGCAGCGTGAATCTCGCGCTCGCTTCGGTCGCCACACGGGTGTCATGGTTTGTCGGCGCAATGCTGCTGGCGATTGCCACGGCCTGGCTGGTGATTGAGGCGGGCATCATTCGTCGCATCGCCGAGCTGACCCGGCGCGCACGCTCGGTGTCTGCGGATGTGCGCGGCGCAGACGGTGTGGTGAGTTTCAACGTCGCTGATCTGCGCGGCAAGGATGAGTTGGGCATTCTCGCGAGCTGCCTGCATGACTTGCTGCAACGCGTGAACGAGGACGTGCGTCGCGAGCATCTGCGCGCCGAGCGCGAGCGCGACACCTGGCATGCCGTTGGCCACGAGATCATGTCGCCGCTGCAGTCGCTCATGGTGTTGCACGGCAAGGAGAACGATCCGAGTGCGCGCTACATCCACCGCATGCAGCAGGCGATTCGCGTGCTTTATGGCAGTGCGTCGCCAAGCGAGGCGTTTCAGTCGACACGCATGCAGCTCGACGTGCTGGACCTCAATGAATTTCTCGGCCATGTCGCCGCGAATGCACAGGGGGCGGGCATCGCCGATGTCCAATTCGTGTCGGATGCGGCGTCCGCCAGTGTGCGTGCTGATGAGTATTCGCTGGAGGACGTGTTGACGCATATCCTGACCAATGCTGATCGTCACCGCGTGCCCGGTACTGCGATCACCATCGCGCTGCGCAACAGCACCGACGGCGTCACCGTCAGCGTGCGCAACGTGGGCGAGCCGATTCCTGATGAGTTGTTCGACCGGATTTTTGAGTACGGCGTATCGGATCCGAAGGCGGAAAGCACGTCGGCGACGCGCGGTCAGGGGCTCTTTGTCGCGAAGACCTACATGGCGAAGATGGGCGGCACGGTCACCGCCCGCAACGAAACCGACGGCGTCAGCTTCGAGCTGTCTTTTCCACGCATTGCCTGAGCGGATGTGAGCGGTGCCGCTGCTGGCGACGCCGCTCCACATATCGCTCAGGCCGCGTTCGGCATCGTCGGCACCACGGAGAACAGCCGCCTTAGCATCGCCTCCAGCGCGATCTGCCGCTTGAGCGGGCTTTCATATTCCCACCAGTACGGCACGACGATCGCACCGGCGCCGCCGACGCGTTTCGCCTTGTGCGCATGAATGCGCGCCTGCATGCTCGCGCGGGCACGGCCGTGCGTACGTGCGAACCAGCCGGAGACGAGGCGTTCACGCGCCGCCAGCCACTGCTGGGCGCGCCGGATTAGCGATCCAGGTTTGCCGCGCTGCGGCTTGCTCTTTGCTGCGGATTTTGCCGCTGCCGCCAGCGACCTTTTGCGGTCACGCCGTACCATGGGTTTCAAGGCCGTTGGGTTTGCCACTGCCGGATCGTGC
>CAYMSY010000006.1:23320-25713 GCA_964393195.1 uncultured Alcaligenaceae bacterium
ACCCACCGTGTCGCCGGTCACCGCAGCCTTGTGCGCCTCGCTACCCTTGCCGTCGATCGACGCAATGTCGCCGCTGACGACGCCGCCTTCCGATACCAGCAGCGAACCGTAGCGCACGGTGCCCGACACCCATCCGGAGGCGTGCACGATGAGTTTTTTACGCGCTGTCAGGTTGCCCTGAAACTTGCCGTGAATCTCGGCGACGTCGATCGTCACGGTACCCTCGTACGAGCCGGTTTTGAGGATTTCCAGCGTCTTGCTGTCCATCGACGCTTCAACGTGGCCCTCGACGACCAGGGTGTCGCAATCATTGATTTCAGCGCCCTTGAGCTTGATGTTCGGACCGACCGTGAGCCGCGGCATGCCGAGCACGTGTTCCGCAAGCTTGCTGCCGGCGTCCGCGGTCGCACCCGGTTTCACCTCCGGCGTTGCCGCGGCAGAGCGCAGCCCGTTGGTCGACGTCGCCGTATTCTGGGGCGGGGTGACCGCGACGGCCGATAGCGGTGGTGCATCGTTGCTGGGGGCGTAGCGCGGCGCGTCCGGCGACGCACGGCCCGAAGTGGCGGGGGGCGTCGGCTCGTCGCGGCGGCCGAGAAATGAGTTTTTCAGCATCAGTGTCTCCTCTCAAACGATGATGGTGGTCGCGAACATGTGACACGTGCTGCGACCGGTGAATGCACCAGACTCTCCCCCAACTGACCTGCCTAGCGACGGGCATGCCACAAAGAACAAAGTGCTGACGATTCAATGATGTATGACGGCGTCATGACGCGTGAGTTCGACGATTACGGTAGAAATCTTCGGCAGCCTGTCGCAGCGAGGCGACGCGATTTCGGATGGTTATCCTAAATAGTTGAATTTGAATGATTTTTTGTGTCTCCACAGACAGACATCCGCTGAAAAAACGCCTACATCTTTTCTCCATAATGACCATTTCATAGGGCTTACCGGCAATAAATTGCATAAGTCGACTTTCATTCAAATTCCTCTCCATGTCCTTTGCAGAAAGGCTTTCATGAAAAAGCTTATGAGCATTTTTGGTTTGTGGCCCGCATCCCGTCGCGGCTGCGCGTCGTTCGTCGCTCGTGTCTCGGCGACCGCAATCGCGCGGACTAGCATTCGGTCATCGCACTACCGGGAACGCCCATGAAATCGCTGTCACCCCGCCGCTGGCTCCTGCTTCCCGCTTCTCTCGCATTGCTGCTGGCCGCTACGACGGCATCGGCGCAGCCGACGGATGCTCGCGTGAAGGAAATCCTTGCCCAGCGCATCGAAGTCGACAAGCAGGCCGTCGGTCTCGCCGCTGTTGTCGTTGAAGGCGATCAGGTGCGAATCGTGACGCAGGGCGCGATGGGGCTTGAAAAATCCGAACCGATCACGCCGGACACGCTGTTCGAGATCGGCTCGATCACCAAGACCTTCACGGCGCTGCTGCTCGCCGACATGGTGGTGAAAGGCGAAGTGAAGCTCGACGATCCGGCAGAGAAGTGGCTGCCGCAGGGACTTGGCCTGCGCGGAGGGCTGAAGCTGCGTGACCACACGGGCGCACCGATTCGCCTCGTCGATCTCGCGACCCATCGCTCGGGCCTCGCCCGCATGCCCGACAACATGCCGAACGGCACGCGCGCCGATCCTTACGTCGATTACCGCGAACAACAACTGCTGATTTACCTGAAAGACCGCGAAGCGCTCGTTGAAACCGACGGCGGCAAGACGACCAAAAAACGCGACGAAGCGTATGCCTACTCCAACCTCGGCTACGGCCTGCTCGGCTACGTGCTTGGCCGTGCGGCGAACACGTCGTACGCGGAACTGCTGCAAAAGCGCATCCTGACGCCGCTCGGACTGAATGCGACCTATCTCGACATTCCGCGCGGCGCGCTGTCGATTTACAGCGACGGCCATTACCTTGATCGTGACGCTGCACTCAAACAGCACAAGCACTGGCGCTTTGACGTCCTCGCACCGTGTGGCGCACTCATCATGAGCGCGCGCGACATGGGTCGTTATGCACAGGCCGCGAGCGGCGCCATCGACACACCGCTCAAGGCGGCGTTTGCACTCGCGCAGAAACGCTACGGCGACGGTATGTCGCAAATGAATCCGCAAGGGCTCGCTTGGATTCTCGCGCCGCTGAATGGCCGCACCGTGTTCAGCCACGATGGCATGACCGGCGGCTTCTCCTCATCGTTGTGGGTCGACCCCGAACGCAAGTCAGCCGTGGCCGTGCTGTCCAACGCCAGCAACCCGGTGACCGACATTGCGTTGCATCTCATCGAGCCATCCATTCCGCTCAAAAACCTTGCGGCCATGCGTTCCGTCGCGGTGCCGGTAGACGCGAAGACGATGGCACAGTATGTCGGCACCTATCGCCTCGCGCCGAACTTTGATGT
>CAYMSY010000007.1:0-14032 GCA_964393195.1 uncultured Alcaligenaceae bacterium
CGCAGCAAGGACGTGATCAAGTCCGGCGGCGAATGGATCAGCTCGATCGATGTCGAAAACATCGCGATGGCGCATCCGGCCGTGATGATGGCTGCCCGCATCGGCGTACGCCACGCAAAATGGGATGAGCGGCCGATTCTGGTGGTTGTGAAGAAACCAAACGCCGAAGTCACTGCGCAGGAAATCATCCAGTTTTACGAAGGAAAGATTGCAAAATGGCAAGTGCCCGATGATGTACAGTTTGTCGAGGCAATTCCTCTGGGGGCGACCGGCAAGATGATGAAGGCCAAGCTGCGTGAGCAGTTCAGGGACTACACCTTGCCCGGTGCGTGATGAGACAACAACAAACCGCTGTATCTGCCTAATCAATCAAGACATTCCCCAAGGAGGATTACATGAAATTTAGACCCACATTCATCGCCGTCGCGGCGGCAACACTGGCAATGGCGGGCGTTGCTTCAGCCGCCGAGGTCGAAGTGCTGCACTGGTGGACATCAGGCGGTGAGGCCAAGTCGGTCGCAGAGCTCAAGAAGATGATGGAGGCGAAGGGCCACAAGTGGAAGGATTTCGCAGTCGCCGGTGGCGGCGGTGACGCGGCGATGACTGCACTCAAGGCACGCGTCGTCTCCGGCAACCCACCGACCGCAGCGCAGATCAAGGGCCCGTCAATTCAGGAGTGGGCGCGCGAAGGCTCGCTCGGCAACATCAATGACGCCGCGAAGGACTGGGACAAACTGCTCCCGGCGGCGGTCGCTGACGTCATGAAGTACAAGGGCAATTACGTTGCGGCTCCGGTTAACGTGCATCGCGTCAATTGGCTTTGGATCAATCAGGACGCCCTCAACAAGGCGGGGGGCAAGGCTCCGACCAACTACGACGAATTCTTTGCGCTGGCCGACAAATTCAAGGCGCAGGGCCTGATCGCCATCGCACACGGTGGTCAGCCGTGGCAGGATGCGACGGTATTTGAGTCCGTCGTGCTCGGTGTTGGCGGCGCGAAGTTCTACAACGACGCGCTGGTCAAGCTCGATCCAAAGGCGATTGACAGCCCGACCATGCTCAAGTCGTTTGATACCCTCGCGAAAATAAAAACCTACATCGACAAGGATGCTGCCGGCCGTGACTGGAATCTGGCCACCGCGATGATCATGAACGGCAAGGGTGGCATGCAGTTCATGGGTGACTGGGCCAAGGGTGAATTCACTGCGGCGAACAAGGTCAGCGGCAAGGACTACGCCTGCGTCGCAGCGCCGGGTACCGCCAACGCCTACACCTTCAACATCGATTCGTTCGCGATGTTCAACGTGAAGGCCGCAGATGCCAAGAAAGGCCAGCTTGATCTCGCAACGGCCATCATGAGCCCTGAGTTTCAGGAGGTTTTCAACCTGAACAAGGGCTCAATACCGGTACGCCCTGGTGTGAACAAAGCCAAGTTTGATCCCTGTGCGACGAAGTCGATGGCGGACTTTGACAGCACTGCCAAGAGTGGCAGCCTGGTGGCGAGCTTTGCGCACGGCATGGCCGTTCCCTCGGCAACGCAGGGCGCTATCGTTGACGTGATTGCCAAATTCATGAACTCGAACATGTCGAGCAAGGACGCGGTGGCGGCACTGGTCAAAGCGTCAAAGACGAAGTAACGAAGTAAGCCATGCAAGCATCATTCCGGCACAACCGGAATGATGCCGTCACATGAACGGAAACTCAGTCGATCGCTGGCTGCCGAAGCTGGTCCTGTCGCCCACACTCGCGGCAAGTCTGGTCTTTGTCTACGGCTTCATCCTGATCACTATCGCGCTCTCGTTCACCGAATCGCGACTGTTGCCACACTGGGAGTGGGCGGGCCTTGCTCGCTATGCAGAGCTGTTTGACAACGACCGGTTCTGGACCAGCGCAAAAAATCTGGCCATTTTTGGTTCGTTATTCATCGGCTTCAGCATGATGGTCGGTCTGTTGCTCGCCATACTGCTCGATCAGAAGATTCGTGGCGAAGGTTTTCTTCGCGCAATCTACCTGTACCCAATGGCGCTATCGTTCATTGTGACCGGTACCGCCTGGAAATGGATGCTCAATCCGGGGCTCGGTGTTGAGCGTATCGTTCAGCAATGGGGCTGGTCAGCATTCACGTTTGACTGGCTGGTCAATCCTGACCGCGCGATCTACACGGTGGTGATTGCCGGTGTCTGGCAGAGCGCGGGTTTCGCGATGGCCCTGTTTTTGGCCGGACTGCGCGGCGTCGACGGCGAGATCATCAAGGCGGCGCAGGTCGATGGTGCGTCCATGTCGACGATTTACCGGCGCATCATCATCCCCGGGCTTCGTCCCGTCTTCTTCTCTGTCACGCTCATCCTCTCCCATATCGCGATCAAGAGTTTCGATCTGGTCATGGCGTTGACCGGCGGCGGTCCCGGCACGGCGTCCGACGTGCCGGCCATTTTCATGTATCAGTTTTCCTTCAGCCGTGGGCAACTAGGCGTAGGCGCCGCGAGCGCTGTGATGATGCTGATGACGATCATCGCGGTCATGGTGCCGCTGATGTACGCTGAATCAAGATCGGGACAGGATCGATGAATCGTCCTTCACGGTTTTTTCTTTACCTGGCGCTCACGCTTGCGGCGCTCTACGCGCTGGCACCCATGTGGGTGATGCTGGTCACTTCATTCAAGACACTGGATGAAGTGCGCGAGGGGAGTTTGCTTGCCGCCCCGCATGCGCCAACGATCGAACCCTGGCTCAAGGCGTGGGGTACCAGTTGTACCGGCGTGCGTTGTGACGGGCTGAAGCCATTCTTCTTCAACTCCCTGATCATGACGATTCCGGCGGTACTGATTTCAACGCTGATCGGTGCCCTGAATGGCTATGTGCTGACGCACTGGCGTTTTCGGGGTTCCGACTTGCTGTTTACGCTGCTGTTGGTGGGGTGCTTCATCCCGTTTCAGGTGGTTCTGCTGCCGATGGCGCGCACGCTTGGTGCTGTGGGACTGTCGAACTCGGTATTCGGATTGATCTTCGTTCACGTCATCTACGGCCTTGCATTCACAACGCTGTTTTTTCGCAACTACTACCTTGGCGTTCCGGTTGAATTGATCAGGGCGGCACGCGTTGACGGCGCCAGTTTCCTGGTGATTTTCCGTCGCATTCTGCTGCCAATAAGCGGTCCCATTTTCATGGTGTGCGTAATCTGGCAATTTACCCAAATCTGGAATGACTTTTTGTTTGGCGTGGTATTCGCCGGGGCAGACTCGCAGCCCGTTACGGTGGCCCTGAATAATCTCGTGCGAACGTCAACCGGGGTGAAGGAATACAACGTCGACATGGCAGCGGCCATCATCGCGGCATTGCCGACGCTTGTGGTGTACATCGTCGCCGGCAAATATTTTGTGCGCGGCCTGACGGCCGGCGCCGTCAAAGGGTAAGCAAGCATATGGCGAGTCTGGGCATCCACAACCTTCGCAAGACCTTCCCCAACGGTGTTGAGGTGCTCAAGGGCATCAACCTTGAGATTGCCGACGGCGACTTCCTGATTCTGGTTGGCGGCTCCGGTTGCGGCAAGAGCACATTACTCAACATGATCGCAGGACTGGAGTCGGTGACGCAGGGCGAGATCACGATAGCTGGCAAGCGCGTCAATGATCTGCCACCGAAGGACCGGGACATCGCGATGGTCTTTCAGAGCTACGCGCTTTATCCATCAATGAGTGTTCGCGAAAACATTGCGTTTGGACTGTCGCTGCGCAAGGTTCCAAAAGCGGAGCAGGAAGCGACGATTTCACGGGTTGCAAAATTGTTGCAGATTGAAGGGTTGCTCGACCGCAAGCCGGCGCAGCTCTCGGGCGGGCAGCGTCAGCGGGTTGCGATGGGACGTGCGCTTGCACGCGAGCCACAGATATTCCTGTTTGATGAGCCTCTGTCCAATCTGGATGCCAAGTTGCGGGTCGAGATGCGCAGCGAAATCAAGCTCCTGCACAAACGATTGGGCATTACGACCGTTTATGTGACGCACGATCAGATAGAAGCGATGACTTTGGGCGACAAGATCGCGGTCATGAAGGATGGCATCGTGCAGCAATTTGGTACGCCGCACGAGATATATAGCCATCCCGTGAACACGTTTGTAGCGAGTTTCATGGGTTCACCACCGATGAACCTGATACCAGCCACACTCGCCATCAACGATGGCGTGCTTGGTGCACATTTTTCGGTCGGCAGAGGTAGTGCAACGCTGCCGCTTATTGGCTTTGACATGGACGCTTTGCGTGCGCTCGGCGATAACGCATCAGGCGTGTTGCTGGGACTGCGGCCCGAGCACATGACAGATTTGACCCGGGCCTCAGGAAACGTGCAGACGTTGACCGTGCCGGTGGAGCATGCGGAGCCAACCGGGCCGGATACGCTCGTGTTTACGACCCTTGGCGGAGTGCGCTGCCTCTGTCGCCTGCATCCAGCCGCTGCCGCTGGCCGCGATCAAGTCGACCTGTCGGTCGATGTGAGCAGCGCAGTGTTGTTCGACCCAAAGACGCAGCAGGCTATCGCCGTCGCGCACAATGACTGAAAAGCTTGTCAAGTCAATGACGATGTCATAGACTGTGTTGGGGTCTTGAGCCGACAGACAGGTAGTCAGTCTTTCTTTCGTGTTTGAAGAGCCAGTCACCGGGGGATTTGCGCAATCGGGAGAACCTATGCGGCAAAGCGGTGAAGTCGTTCCGGAACAACACACAGACATCCGCCCACGTCGGTCCGAGATATGGACCGTGCTGGGTGCGGTACTCATTGTCGCCATCTGGTTGGTCGCATCACTTAGCGCGCCTGCCGCCGAACTGTTGCTGACAGCGACGGCGGGGCCGGTCACCAATGGACGTGCGACGGTCACGGCAAGCTATACAAGCACGGGACATGCCGACAGCATGATTCGCCTTTATGTTGACGGCAAGCGTTGGGGTAGCAGCGATACCCCAAGTGGCTCGTGGCTCGTTCCTGACCTGATTACTGGCTCCCACAAGTTTGTTGCGCGGGTGAGCGGTGCTTCACCGCAGTGGTCGAATGAAGTCATTGTGAGCATAGGCGTGCCCGTCGTAGTGGACGCCAAACGTCGGGATGCAGCGCGTTTCCTCATGCAAGCGACATTCGGCCCGCGATCGGCTGCCGACATCGATGAACTTACGACGCGTACTGCGGCGAGCTGGCTTGACGCTCAGATTGGCGTCCCCTGGAGCACTCATGCGGGCTACCTGGCCCGTTTGCGCAGCGAGGGTAGCAGGGTCGAAGAGCAGCACATTTACGAAGCCATCTGGCAGAACCTGATATTCGGCGACGCACGCTTGCGCGCAAGGGTTGCGCTCGCACTTTCAGAGATCATGGTCGTTTCCAATATTGCACCCGATCAGGACACAGACGCTCTGGCCGGCTGGATGGACACGCTGTACAAGAATGCGTTTGGCAACTATCGCACTTTGCTGCGTGATGTGACCTTGCAGCCCGCTATGGGGTATTACCTCAATATGCTTGGCAACGACAAGGAAGACCCCGCCAGCGGACGAATGCCCAGTGAAAACTACGCTCGTGAGGTCCTCCAGCTGTTCTCGATCGGCTTGGTCGAATTGAACAATGACGGAACGCCCAGGCGCGACGCATCCGGCAAGACCATCCCGACCTATGATCAGAATGTTGTCCAGGGATTTGCCAAAGTGTTTACGGGCTGGAGTTTCGGCGGCAACGACACTTCGTTCTCGGACGGTTTCAATCCGCCCAAGCAAAACTGGTCGCTTGAAATGCAGGCATGGCCCAGCCACCATTCAAGCGGTACCAAGCTCCTGTTAAATGGGGTCGTGCTGCCCGCAGGACAGACGCCGGAGCGCGACCTGAACGATGCGCTCGACAACATCGCAGCACATCCGAACGTCGGACCGTTCATGAGCAAGCGCCTGATTCAGTTCCTGGTGACGAGCAATCCGTCACCCGCCTACATGACGCGTGTGGTTTCAGTCTGGAATGACAACGGACGAGGCGTGCGCGGAGATCTGCAATCTGTGGTCAAAGCCATCCTGCTCGATGAAGAGGCGCGCAACCCGTCACTGTCTGGCACCACCTACGGCAAGCTTCGCGAACCCATGATCAAGTTCATTCACTTTGCCAATGCGATGAATGCAAAGTCGAACAACGGCCGCAACTCCATCTGGTGGCTTGATTCACCGGACGACTACCTCGGTCAGTCACCTTTGCTTGCGGCATCGGTGTTCAATTTCTTTTCTCCACTTTACGCGCGTTCGGGCGCCATCGCCCAGGCCGGGTTGGTGTCGCCGGAATTTCAGAACGCCACTGATACGCAGGTCGTAGGCAGTACCAACTTCTTCTCGCGGCTGATTCGCGATGGTGGATTCGGCTTTGATGAAACCAATCGCGTCGACTTCGACGCTACGCCATGGTTGACCGATGCCGTGACCGCCACCCGGCTTATTGAACGGATCAATTGGGTGCTGTTTGCAGGCGGTATGTCGGCGACGACGCAGAGCATCCTGGAAAAAGCAATCAACGCCTATCCGGCGTCGCAACGCAACGATCGACTGCAGGCTGCACTTAATCTGGCAGTAATTGCTCCCGAATTTGTCATTCAACGATAAGGAGACATCATGACAAATTCAGCCAATCAATCCCGCCGCGGTATCCTGAAGTTAACCGCGATGGCGCCAATCGCGCTCGGCGGTGGCCTCATGGGAGGCCTTACACGCGCCGCATTTGCACAAAGCGCATCCGCTGGCGACTATCGGGCGCTCGTGGCGATATTCATGTTCGGCGGCAATGACGGCAACAATATGCTGATCCCGCTGGACGTGTCAGGTTATTCCGACTATCAGAACGGGCGTGGGCGGCTCGCGCTGGGCCGCAATGGCCTGCAGGCGATCAACCCAACCAACACTCAGGGACGGCCGTTTGCGCTGCATCCATCGATGGCAGCGCTGGCTGGGCTGTTTGAAGCCGGTCAGTGCGCGGCAGTTGCCAATGTCGGTCCTCTGGTTCAACCGTTGACGCGCGCACAATGGCAGGCGAATACCGGGCAGACACCTCCCAATCTGTTTTCGCATAGCGATCAGCAGGCGCAATGGCAGAGTGGTTCGTCAGACGCATCGGTGCGGCTGGGGTGGGGAGGTCGGGTTGCGGACCAGATTGCCGCCCTCAATGGTCTGCAAAATGTCGCAACGGCAGTCGCGGTGAATGGGCGCAGCGCCTTTCAGCAAGGCGCGACGGTGTCACCGTTTCTGGTGTCGTCAAGCGGCAATTTTGGATTTGACAGCTATGACCCGTCGAGTCATGACGCGGTGTCGGTGGGCTTTGCCGAGATGATCAACGCGTCGCGCAGTCACCTTTTTGAGGCGGCATGGAACGATACGATAAAGCGTGGAATTACCACGCAACAGGTTTTCCAGCAGGCGTTGAACCAGGCTTCGCCGCTGACAACGGTGTTCCCGGGCACCGGGCTGGGTGATCAGCTGAAGACAGTCGCCCGACTCATCGCATCACGCGCCGCTTTTGGGGTCAAACGACAGGTGTTTTTCTGCTCGATCGGCGGTTTTGATACCCATGGCGAGGATCAGTTGCCGGATCAGGCGGAGTTGCTGGGCACGGTCAGCGATGCGATGTCGGCGTTCTATCGAGCAACCGTTGAGCTGGGCGTTGCCTCGCAGGTCACGTCGTTCACCATGAGTGACTTCGGTCGCGATTTCCCGGCAAACGGCAGCGGTGGCTCAGACCACGGTTGGGGCAGTCATCACCTGTTGCTGGGCGGGGCGGTACAGGGCAGGAAACTTTACGGAACGTTTCCGACATTGCGCGTAAATGGCCCGGATGACACCAGCGGCGGCCGCTGGATTCCAACGACGGCGACGGAACAGTACGCAGCCGGACTAGGGGGGCTGTTCGGCCTCTCAGCAGGGGAAATTTCGCAGGTGTTTCCAACACTGACACGTTTCCCTGCCGGACCGCTCGCGTTCGGGTAGCAAGACTCAATACCTTGTGCAGACCTGGGTCTGCTGCCATCACGCGACGGCAGATGCTGAAAACGCTGCCTGACCGCTAGCATGGCGATATGTCTAATGTATCGCCCGCAAGTCGCTTGGCCATTCCCGCGTTCATCTTCGTATGGGCCACAGGTTATGTGGTGGCCAAGTTGGCCGCCGCTGACGCCGAACCGCTGTCGTTCCTTATCGTTCGCTACCTCGGCGTGATGCTGTTGATGGCCCTGTTGGCGCTCGCGGGAGGCGCGGTGTGGCCGAGCCGCCGCAATGTCATGCGCATCGGGGTCGCCGGCGTGCTCATTCAGGCGGTCTATCTCGGCGGCGTCTGGGTGGCAATTCGCATGGGCCTTTCGGCCGGTGTGGCAGCCCTGATCGTCAATCTGCAACCGGTGCTGACAGCCTGTCTGGCCCACTGGACCGGCGATCGCGTCACTGCGAGGCAAATGATGGGGGTGGGCGTTGGTTTTGCCGGGGTGCTGGTGGTGCTTGCTGCGAAACTGGCTGCCGCCACGAGCGCGCTGGGCTGGCCGACGGCAATTTGCTTTTTGGCGCTACTCGGTTCAACCTTCGGTGTGCTGTATCAGAAGCGCTTTGTTCCCAGCTTTGATCTGCGGGCCGGACAGGCGATCCAGTTTGCTGCGGCGACGGTAGCAACGCTCCCTGTCGCCTGGTTCTTTGAGAGTTTTTCGATCCGCTGGACGAGTGACGTGATCATCGCCATGCTCTGGAGCATCCTCGTGCTTTCCGGGGTCGGGATCACGCTGATGTTCTATTTGTTGCGAACCGGATCGGTGACGCGACTGACCAGCACAATGTACGTGGTGCCGGGACTAACCGCCTTGCTGGCCTGGCTCATGTTCGACGAGATGCTGGGCTGGAATGTGATGGCCGGCATGGCCATCACACTGATCGGCATTTATCTGGTTGTCGCTCCGGCGCGGAGTGCGGGCAAGTTGCCCGCAGCCCCTGACAACTGAGCAGTGGCCAACGATGGGCGCGAGCAGCTACTTGACCTTGCAGGCGCCGCTGATCCCCGGCGTGTTGCCGATCTCGGCGGTCGCCGGGGGGACGGGCTTACCGTCAAAAATCATCGAAACCTGATTGCCAATTCCGTACTTCGCATCAGCGCGACGGCGCTCATTAAGCGTGCGGAAGATGTTCCATTCTTCATGAGCGCCGTTACTGACGGTGATTGATGCTTTCAAACCATAGTAATTGCGAAATGTGGTGCGCGACACGCGACCGCGATCCACTTCACGCTTGAGCGCCGGATCTTTCGCCAGGCGATCATCAAAGTACGCGGTAATCTTGTCCATGTCACCGGTGCCGGTCAAACCGAAATAGGCGCCAAAATCCGACGGACCGACGAAGTAGACGAAATCGAAATCCTCGCCCATACCCGACACGCCCTCCAGTATCCGGGTCCACATCAGCATGTAGTCGTCATTGGTGCCGCGGGCACCCGAGGGCAGGGAAAGATCGGATTCCTTGGTGCCGGGGCTCAGCACCCAGACCGAGTTAACGCCAAAGCGCTCTTCAATGCGCTCCTTGGTCTTCTTGGCGACTTCGGTGTTGACGTCGAAGAAACCGCCGCCCAGTGTCGATAGCGGCAGGCTCATGTAACCGACGGCCTTGCCTTTGGCGCGGGCGTCAGCAATCTGCGCCCGGTAGAACTTGACCTTTTCTTCAATCACAGGAAGGAAATCCTGATTGACGCAGTAGCAAAGTTTCAGGTTGGCGGTGCACTCCGTCGATTGCGCCGCGAACGGCGTGGTCGATGCTGCGAGTGCTGCGGACGCGATGAGTAACTTGAGAACAGTTGACAGTCGTACGGACATTGCAATCTCCACAAATTATGCAAGCGTGATGCTAAGCATAAATTGCGCCTTATGCACGCGCTTCGTATCGCGTTACAAGGTCACTTCTTGTTTGCGCCGGCAGATTTCTTCGCGGGTGATTTGTCTTCCGGCTTCTGGTCACCAATCGTGCTCTTGAGAGGGCAGACAGAAAACACCGGACATTTTTTGCAACCGACGGCAATGGCAACGGGGCATAGGGTCATGAATCACGCTCCTCACGTGCTGGCGAATCGGCGCAGCATACTCTGTTTCCTGTGCACGTCCAGCTCTGGCATGCTTGGTTGCCATTTAGGTCGACAGCATGCCCCGGAGCTCGACGTAAACGGCGGATGAGCTGAGCAGTTGCATATGATTGGTGCCGTAAACCGTGCGTTGATGGTCAACCGGGAATTTGAGCGACCGACGGCTACCCGAGTGCTGGCCAAGTGCGCTCTTGAGTGGGACAAGGCCATCGCCGAGCAGGCGATCAGCGAGATCGCCGTCGCTTTTTCCGGTCGTCGCGGCGATCGTGAAACACCGGATGCCGGTTGGCAGCGGAATTTGCGCTCGTGTGTCCGGCGCCAGCGCGAAACGGTCGCGATCCTGCCAATCAGCGTCGACCAGATTCCCGTAGCGCAGATCGGTAATTCCAGCGCTACGGACTTTTCCAAGCTTGGCAAATGGGGCCGCATAGGGCGTGGCGCCCAAAATCACGTCAATCCAGTTACCACCGCGCTCAAGTGGTGCTCCATGATGCGGTGTGCCAAGGAATATCATCGTGCGCAACACACTTGTCCATTGGCACTTCGCCAGTTCCGCATGGTGATACGCACTGCGCGAAACGAGCCCCCCCATGCTGTGCATCACCAGTGAGAGTTCTGTAACCGGCACCGGCCATGCTGTAACCAGTTCCTCCAGCAGGCTTGAGAATGCCTTGCCGTTGGTCGACACGTGAAGCCCGCTGTTGTAGTGCAGGTAAACCGGCGTATAACCCAGATCGCGTTGCAAAGTAGCGCCGTGATCATGGTAGACACCGGCCGCGTCGCGGCGCTTCCACTGCGCATCGTTCATGCAAAGGCCGTGCACCAGGACGACGATCTTGCCTGTAGCTCCGGGCAACGAGGCCGCCAGTGCCTCGCGGGTCAGCATGAGCGCCTCACCGTTGTGCCGCAGTGTCATGGGGATGGCCAGCGGGTTATTGGTTGCAACCAGATAGTCACCCATCACGCCGTTCAACGCCGACACGACCGCGTCGCGACCGCGCACATCAGTGACGTCTTTCAGCGCCGGGCTGACCAGTGCCAGTGCGGCATCAACGCCGCCGCCAACGACCCGAGTGATGCCACGAACCGTGCTGTAAACAAAGCCGCTGATGCCGCGCGCACGACCATCCTGCCGCGACACCGAGGTGCCCGGAATTCGCGCGATGTTGTGATGCATTGCCTCGACCAGATCGGTGATTCCGGTGGTCGCAGCTATCGCGAGTTTGCCGACTCCGCGCAGGTCGTCACCGGCACGGACCGAACGACGATGAGTCATGACTGTGTTCTCCTGTGAATGAGCAGGTGGATACCCGCCCATCTACAGGCTAGTCAGGCGGCGTAGAGCGTCCTAGCTAAAGATGCGCCAGCGCCTAATGCATTCAGCTTGGCGCGCGCAATCGACCGGTCCATTGGCGCCATGCCGCAATTAGTGCAGGGAATCAGTTTGTCTCGCGGCACAAACTCCAGCGCCTTGCCAATGGTCGCTGCCACTTGCTCCGGCGTTTCAATCACATCGCTCGCCACGTCAATCACACCGACCATCACCGTCTTGCCTTTGAGCAGCGCCATCAGGTGCATGGGCACTTTTGCATTCATGCATTCGAGCGAGATCTGATCGATGCGGCTCGCGGCCAGCGCCGGGAAAATCTCTTCGTATTGCCGCCATTCGCTGCCGAGTGTGGCTTTCCAGTCGAGGTTGGCCTTGATGCCGTAGCCGTAGCAGATATGCACGGCGGTCGTGCAGGTAAGCCCCTCAATGCAGCGATGCAGCGCCTCGACTCCCCATGTCTTCACATCGTCCATGTAGACGTTGAACGCGGGCTCATCAAACTGGATTACGTCGACGCCGTCGGCCTGTAGCGCCAGCGCTTCCTGATTCAGCAACGCAGCGAACGCCATCGCGAGCTTCTGTTTGTCGCCGTAATAGTTGTCCGACAGCGTATCAACGATCGTCATCGGCCCCGGCATGGTGATCTTGATCTTGCGGTGCGTATGCGCGCGCATGAGCTGCGCCTCGCGCTGATGCACGCGACCCTTGAGCCGGAGCGGCCCGGTCACCACCGGCACCATCGCATCGTAGCGATTGTTGCGGATACCCATCTTCACCTTGTGCTCGAAGTCGATACCTTCGACATATTCAAAAAAGCCGTGCACAAAGTGCTGTCGCGATTGCTCGCCGTCGGTCAGGATGTCAACACCGGCGTCTTCCTGCTCCTTGATCCACAAGAGCGTCGCGTCGCGCTTGGCGGCGTCAAGCTCTTCGCCCTCGGCGCGCCATTGTGGCCATAACTTGTTGGTCTCGGAAAGCCACGCAGGCTTCGGCAGGCTACCGGCGATCGAGGTCGGGAAGAGTGGGGCGCTCAATGTCATCTCCTGGTGATGCCGGAATGGGGTCGTTGCGCCGCCGATTGTAGGGTGACGGGTAGCCTCCGCCATTGCAGGATGACCCTTGGCGAATTGCAGTGAGGTTGCGGATCAGTTTTTCGGTGCCGTCGCGCTGGCCAGTCGCGCTTTCAGGAACCCGCCCGTGCCGTATCGGGTGACGCGGCTGTAATAGGTCGCGGCGAGGCCCGACACCATTGCGGTGTAGTCATCGACGAGTTCCGGCGCGATGCTGAAATGGTCGTAGTTGACGACCGCTGCGACCCGTGAGTGCAGCGCTTGCACACGCTGAACAACTGCGCGCCGGATTGCCTCGATCTGTGCGGACGCCGTAATCGAGAGTCCGCTGAAGTCGATATAGAGCACGTGATGTGCAGCGTCGAGTTCCAGCCGCGTGTCAAGCGGTACCGCAAGCAGCCGTTCGCGCAGCCCGAGCGGTGCATCGGTGTAGAGCGCGGGTTCCATCACGGCGACTTTGATGGCCACGCGCGGCCGGAACGCCATGCGCGCCAGTACGTCAGCCTCAAGGTTGATGCCCGGAGCGATTTCGATCAATTCCAGCGCGCTCTTGCCGTCACCATCCGCAACCAGCCGGAACACCGCACGCTCCGTCACGTAGAGCACTGGCTGCCCGCGGCGCAGCGCCTCGCGGCCGCTGAAGGTGCGATGCTCGACCTGCTGCACAAATTTGCCGGTACCGCCGTCTTGCAGCAGTTTCAGGCTGCCATCTCCGGTCTGCACGCGGATGTCGCCTGCCGTGAAGGTGCCGACAAAGACGACTGCTTTCGCGTTCTGGCTGATGTTGATGAAGCCGCCAGCACCGGCCAGTTTGGGACCGAACTTGCTCACGTTGACGTTACCTTCGGCGTCTACCTGCGCGAGTCCGAGCACGGCAATGTCGAGCCCGCCGCCATCGTAAAAGTCAAACTGATACGGCTGATCGATCACCGCCTGCGTGTTGACCGCAGCACCGAAATTGAGTCCGCCTGCGGGAATGCCGCCGATCACGCCGGGCTCGGCGGTCAGGGTGATGAGATCAATGATGCGTTCCTCCGCCGCCACCCCCGCGACGCCTTCGGGCATACCGATGCCCAGGTTCACCACGTTGTGGGCACGCAGCTCCAGGGCCGCACGACGCGCGATCAGGGTGCGCAGGTTGAGCGGTTGCACGGCCGGGTCATCCATCGGCACCCGGATCTCACCCGCGAACGCCGCGCTGTAGGGCTCGACGAAGGTCTGCATGTGATGCGCAGGATCGGTCGCCACCACGACCGCATCCACCAGCACACCGGGCACTTTCACCTGTCGCGGATTGAGCGAACCGCGCTCGGCGATGCGTTCGACCTGGGCGATCACGATACCGCCGGAATTGCGCGCCGCCATCGCGATGGCGAGCGCTTCGAGCGTCAGCGCCTCCCGTTCCATCGTCAGGTTGCCGTCGGCGTCGGCGGTGGTTGCGCGGATGATGCCCACCGAGATCGGAAAGGCCTTGTAGAACAGGTATTCCTGCCCGTCGATGGGCATCAGGCGCACCAGCTCTTCG
>CAYMSY010000007.1:14042-25068 GCA_964393195.1 uncultured Alcaligenaceae bacterium
GGCCGCCGCCGTGGCGCGGATCGACGAAGGTGTCGAGCCCGACGCGCGTGATGGTGCCGGGCTTGCCGGCTGCGATGTCGCGGAAGAGGTGGGTGATCACGCCTTGCGGCAGGTTATAGGCTTCGATGTCGCCGGCAACGGCCAGTGCCTGCAGCTTCGGCACCAGGCCCCAATGTCCGCCAATCACACGCCGCAGCAGGCCGCGATGGCCGAGATGATTGAGGCCGCGATGCTTGCCGTCGCCCTGTCCGGCGGCATAGACGAGCGTCAGGTCACGTGGCTGCGCTTCCGTCTCGAAGCGTGCTTCCAGCGCCACTGCAATGGACTCGGCGAAACCGATGCCGACAAAACCGCCGGTCGCCACCGTGTCGCCGGAGTGGATCAGGTGTACCGCCTCTGCCGCCGTGACGATCTTGGTTTTCTGCGCAAGATGGCGGGCATTGCGGTGCGCGCCGGGGGCGTCGGGCGGTACGGGCATGGGCGGATCCTCCTGATTTTTCGGGGATGATAAGGCGACGACCGGTCGCGCGGTATCCGGCTTGCCCGGAGTCCATGTTGACGGGCTGATTGCGGCTTGTCTCTGTCAAAATTCGGGCAGAAAACACGTACAGCTTTTTATGAAAAAGACATGCAATAAGGGCTCATGGTCTGATAATGCACAAAGTCGACTTTATGCGTTTATGACCGCCACGCCCTATGAAATCGCGGTTTCATAGAAAAGTCGTATCCGAATTCCGATGAAACCGAACGCCGGAACGCCGATCAGCCGCTCAATCGTCGCCGTGAATGACCATGACGGGCACCGGCGCGTGTGCCAAAACGCGCTGCGTGACGCTGCCGAGCAGTAGCCGGTCAATCTTGGCGCGACCATGCGTGCCCATGACGATCAGATCGGCTCCGACCGCCTCCACCGTCTCGACGACGCCGCGCCACACCACGTTGGACTCGACGACCCGCGTTTCGACGTTGACGCCCTTGCCGAGCATCTTGTCGCGGACGCTGGCGATGGCATCGTTGGCGTTGGCGGTAGCCGCTGCCAGGTAGAGCGCCTGACCTTCAGCGAAACCTGCGCCAAAACCGGTGTACGGGTACATGTGAACGACGTGGATGACCGTTACCTTTGCCCCGATTTCGCTGGCGAGCGTGGTAGCAGCGTCGGCCGCCTTGTTTGCAGTGGCGGAACCGTCAACGGGGACCAGAATGTGCTGGAACATGGGGCTAACCGTGCAAGTGTTGTGATGGGCGCGATTGTGGGCGTGCAAGAACCGGCCTCGCTTGACCCCGGTCAAACGCGGGCGCCAGCGCACCACAGAGGGGCGTGGTGATGCGTTCTGGCTGCGTCAGATCAATGGAGAGAAGAATTTGAAACGGATTGCTACTCAGGAAATTCTGGTCGGTGGCATACTCGGCAGGCATGGGGCAGCGCACAAGACTGCAAAAAGCAGCGATTGCGCACAGGCTGGAGACGGAGAAGTACGGTGTTGCTGAAGAAAGATGGGCTGTCAACGCGACGCGGATGGCTGGTAGCGACGGTGTTCGCGGCGGTTTCGTGCGCGCCTGCGCTGTGTGCCGCACAAACGGCCGCCGTGGTGTCTCCACGCTGCGCCGACCTGCTTTCGCTGGAGCAGGTCAGGGCGACGGTTGGCGCAGGCCTCAACGCGACGGCGCAGGCACCGCGCGATCCGAAAGTGCTGGAATGCGCCTGGTCCCGCGCGGGCGGCGCGTCGATCACATTGCAATTTTTCGACCGCAAAGCGATTGACGCCAACCCGGTGACTCATACCGTCGACGGCTACTTTGAATTGATTGTGTCGGCGGCGGAAGAGGCGGTCGGCAAGAAGCGCGAACCGGTCGCCGGCATGCCGTCGCGCGCGTCATTCGTGCAGGGCCAGACGCAGTTATTGCTGGTGGTGCAGCGCGCCGATGGCGTCGCGCGAGTCCTGCTCGGCAACGTTACGCGGCCGCAGGCAGCTGCGCTCGCGCGGGCGATCGTCGGCGCTTAGGCGCGCAGGCACGCGCAAGCGCCGCGATCGCGAGCTGCAGCGCGGGCGATGACGGCGATGCGGTCTAGCGTTTCAGGTCGGCCTGTACCGACACGCTTTCCGATGATTCATTGGTCCACATCCAGCACCACTCGTAGTTGAGCGTTGGGCTGAACTTGCCTTTTTGCTCGCGGGTGAGATAGCTGCGCACGGCATAAACGACGTCAGGGCCGGAATGGCGGTGAATATTGAAGGTCAGCGGGCCGGTTGCGCTGAATCGCCACTCCACGGGCAGGCGCGGGTCGATTGTTCCGCACAGTTCCGCGCTCTGCCCCGGCGCCACGGTCATGGTCTGGCTGAACGAATCGTCGGCAGACCAGCGGATGTCATTGGCAGACACCGCCGCCGAGAGGCAGGCCGCGAGTACCGCAGCAGACAGGCAAGTCTTTGTTTTCATGATGAAATATTCCTCGATTCGCGAATAAAACTGGAGTCTGTCCGGACGGACATATTCCCTTAAAGACGTATCGTAGCGCCGAATGTGACATGCATTCAGGCAAGCGCGGATAAGGTGATGGACGCATTGGTGGCTCCGCCGGTGGACATTTCGCCGGAGATGTTTGATTTATACGCATCAAATTGATGATATGATGCATTTAATCGAATACCTCGTGTCCATCACCTGCCCACCATGCGCACAACGCTCAATCTCGCTCAGGACGCACTGCTCGTCGCAAAGCATGTCGCGGCACGTGAGCAGCTCTCGCTGGGCGACGCTGTTTCCGAGCTGATCCGTGCCGGCGCGCGTGCGCGAAATGCCGCCACGGTGTCGCAACAGCCGCTGCGGGGCCGGTTCGCGCTGCTGCCAGCGCGCGATGAGGTCATCACGGTCGAGCACGTTCGCGAGCTGATGGATCGCGAAGGCATCTGACGTGCCGGGCATCACCACGAAGGCGCCACAAGTCCGCGAGCCCGACGCACGCTATCTCGCGCCGTCAAGATGCCTGCTTGATGTCAATGTCTGGGTCGCGCTGTTTGACGACGCACACCTGTGTTCCGATCGCGCCAACGCCTTTATCGAAACGCCGGGCATGCGCATCGCAACTTGTCCGCTGGTCGAAAACGGCGTGATCCGCGTGCTAAACCTGCCAGGCTACGGCCGTCGCGGTGCGCTCGGATTGCAGCTCGTGCGCAACCAGCTCATTCATGCTTGCGCCTCGCTGGACCATGAATTCTGGCCCGACGACGTGTCGCTAAGGGACGATGGCGCCGTGGACTTCACGCGCGTTCACGGCCACAACCAGATCACCGATCTCTACCTGCTGGCGCTCGCCGTGCGGCACGGCGGAACGCTCGTCACCTTTGATCAAAACATCCCGCTGGACGCCGTTCGCGGCGCGACGGACACCCATCTGCGAATCCTGTAACGGGTCAGAGCATCGCCAACGGTGAACGCTTGCGCGGTGGCGGAAAGGCGGCGTCGAGTGCCGCAAGCGTCGATGCCTCCAGTTTCAACGCCAGTGCGCCCAGATTTTCTTCAAGGCGTTCAACATGACTGGTCTTCGGAATCACGATTACGTCGGGGCGCGCGAGAAGCCACGCGAGCGCGAGCTGTGCAGGCGTGGCACCAACGTCGCGGGCGATGGCCGTGAGCTTGTTTGATGCGATGAGCTGCGCCTGATCAATCGGCGAATACGCCATCGTCGTGATGCCGCGGTCACGCTGCCACGGCAGCAGGTCGAATTCGACACCGCGTCGCGACAGGTTGTAGAGCACCTGATTGGTCACGACCTTCACGCCGTTGGCAACACCGACAAGTTCCTGCATTTCGGTGATATCGAAATTCGATACACCCCATGCACGAATCTTGCCCTGCGCCTTCAGTGTTTCAAAGCCTTCCACGGTTTCTTCGACCGGGTGTTCGCCGGGCCAATGCAGCAGATAGCAGTCGAGATAATCCGTGCCCAGCCGCTTGAGGCTGCGCTCGCAGGCGGTGATGGTGCCTTTTCGGGACGCATTGTGCGGATACACCTTGCTTACGATATAGAGCCGTTCGCGTGCGACGGCGGCGTCTGCCTTCGCCCGTGCAATGATTTTCTCGGCGCCACCGTCGCCATACATTTCCGCCGTATCGATCAGCGTCACGCCGCGTTCAATCGCGGCCGTAATCGCAGCGGTTTCCGCCTGGGCGGCGGCAGCGCGCTCGCCCATGCGCCAGGTGCCAATACCAAAGCGGGGAATGGACGTTCCATCTGGAAGTGCTGCGTTCGGGATCATCATCGGGCGTGAGCAAGTTCATGGCTGCGATCACTCAAGCGTAAACGAGGCGGTCCGCATGTGCCGTCAACTGGCCGTCGCCCGACGTATGGCAGGCTACTGATGCTGGATCCGGACGTCCGGTCGCAGGCGTCGCACCTCGCCGAGCAGCTTTTCAATGTCGCTGGCGTCGAAACCGGCGGGCGACACCTGTGCCAGTTTCTTGTCGGCGCTATCGAAAAAGTACATCCACGGCACGGCGACGCGGGCCGCCGTGTTGGCGCCGCCCACGTGCGCCTGATTGGTCCGGGTCACGATGGTGGCGAGCTGCTCGCGGCTGATGTTGTGGGTGGTGAACGGTTGCGTGATGCGCACGCCGCCATCCTGATACAGCGCAACGGCAAAACGCGTAAACAGCCGTTTCAGCACATACATCAGCGCCAGCGGAAAACATGCCGCCAGCCACACCAGCAGCACCATCGGGTGCTTCGCCACTTCGCTGAACGTCATCGGAATCACGATGAGCGGCATCGCAAAGACGAGCAGCATGATGCCCTGAATGACCGCTGGCAACGGCAGCCCGCCCCGGTTGCGGATTTCAAAAGCGACGGTTCCCGGTTGATCCATGATGGTTGACTCCTGAGCTTGGATACCAGCCTTCACGGAATGCGCGTGCACAGTCGGACATCGCTCAAAAGTCAGTACAACTTTTCGCTGTAAGCCTTATCAATAAGGGCTTACGGCGAAATTTATTAGTAAGTCGGTTTATTAGAGAAATGGCCTGTATGCCCTGATGAATGGTCATTTCATGGAAAAGCTGTATCGGAAAAATCGCCCAACTAGGTGCGCCGGTAACGCTTGCTGAGTGCCACGCGAAGCACCCAGAACACCGCGACCACGACCACCACGATTACCGGGATCGACAACAGAGCGAAATTGCGTAGCGGCTCCGGAAACAGCTTTGCCTGTCCGAGGAAAAACGCCGATGTCGCCATGTACATCGCGAAACACATGCGCCACAAATGCCGCAGCAACCGGTGATGGCCGTGAATGCTGCCCGCGAACATCAGCCGCGCGTCGAGGGCCGCCGCGATCAACGCAACTGCACCGAAGATGAAGTAGGGGGCTGCCGGAAAGCCGTGCAGCGTGCCCTTGACGCCGTTCATCGCATCAAAGCCAAACTTGATCCCGAAGATGCCCGTCACCAGTGCCATCAGCATCGCCGTGATCGCGATAGCCCGTGCGTGATGTGCAACCGGGCGCACCGTGAGCAACGACGTGAGCACCAGGTAGAACGCGAGCGCGCCGGCAATCACCGAGATCATCACCGGTTTCAACCACGCGAGCAGCCCGCCCGCCGCCCCCATCACCAGCATCGTATAAACGAAGATAATGCCACTCTTGCGATGCAGCTTCCCGCCCTTGAGCGTGGCGAGCGCGACCGCACCGGCGCCCAGCGCGAGCAGCCCGCCAATCATATGCGGCGCGCGCAATGTCCAGAACATCCAGCTGTCGAAGTCCATGGTGTCAATCTCCCGATCTGGACATCAAATGAGGTTTCGCCACATAAACATGTACGCGCCGAAACTGCCGATGGCTGTGACGATGGCCGCGATGAACATTCCTCCGGTCAGCGCAAATCGTGCCGCATTTCCGCCGTGCCGCTGCACACGGAGGTAGATTTCGACAATCGTGAGTGGCAGCAGAAAGCATGCAAGCGCCCAGATGTAGTCAAACGGTCCGGTCATGCCTTTGGCGATGCCGACCGGCCCCTGATTGATGATGATCCATGCCATGTAGCCGAGCCGCATGAACCAGACGCCGCTCGCAAGCACGAAAGTACGCAGCGCCCAGCGGCGATGGCTCGCGAAGTCACGCGCGATGGCGTAACGCCAGGCCATGACCGCGCAGAAAATGATCGACAGCGCGTTCAGGCTGATCGCGAAACCGCCGAACAGATGATTGCGGCGGCCGCTGATCCAGACCATGTACAGGCCGCCGATACTGAGCGCGATGGCGGTCACGATGAACAGGCGACCGCTCCAGCGGTGCAGCGCCGGGACGCGCGCCCGCAGTTGCGGAATGAGCTGCAGGGTGCCGGCCAGCGTCATCACCGCTGCCAGCAGCACATGTCCCGCGAATTGCAGATTGCCTATCGTGTCGCCTGCGACGAAGCCGTGCGGCAGCGCCTTGTTGCGGCTCCAGGCTTCGAAATTGCCCTGCAAGGTCGGGCCGGCGTAGAAGCCGGCGATGTAGTAAACGAACAGCCATTGACCGATGACGGTGACGAAAAACCAGAACTGCACCGAGGTTTTGAGGCATGCGGCGGCGATGGCATCCCGGTCGCGACGATTTTTGAGGACAAGCGTATCCATGGACGTCTCCTTACGACGTTTCGTAGCGTTGAAAAAGGTACGAGGCGCTAGATCGGTTCGCGCCGTCGTCGCACGTGGATCGCCGCGTAGATCAGCAGCGCGGCGATGACCAGTCCGATCCAGAGCTCCGTGCTTGCAAGGAACTTGGTGGGGTCGGGGAATATCCCGTCCGCGCTGGTGCCGGGCTCCAGCGCCGCTGCGGTTTTCGGTGCCGCCGAGAAGGCACGCTCCAGACCACCGGCAACGCGTGACTTCACGAGCGTCATGAACATCGATGTCTTGAGCATGGTCGTTTCGAGCGCGAGGAGCGCCAGCGGCGGCACCACGGCCCAGATAAACGTCCCGCGTTTCGCCCACGCGGAAATGAACAGCAACCAGGCATAAAGTGGCGCATACCAGAGCGCCATTGCCAACAGGAACCAGAAAAAGCCGACGGGCATCCTGAGCAGGGGTAGCTGCGACCAGAGCGTTGCCGGTTCAATGCCGCTTGCCAGCGTAATGATCGTGCTGACCAGCAACAGGACGATGTGTACGGCCGTGCCAATGACAAACGTAAGCAATGGCAGCACCACCAGGGGCACGCTCGCCTTGGCCAAAACGGTCGTCGCGTCGGAAACCGGCAGCGACTTCCAGAACAGGATGCTGCGGTCACGCCGTTCGCCGTGCATCGCGTCGAGGCAATAGAGACAGCCGACGGCGATGGACGTGATCAACAGCAACAGGGCGGCAATGCTGTACGGCATCGCAATCAGGTCGTGCTGCCGCGCGGCGCTCATCGTCGGCAGGCTGCGCAGCGTCGCGGGCAATTGCGCAGACGCGATGAGCAGGCCGACCAGCACCACCGCCGCCACAATAAGCGGCGCCATGTAGATCGAACGGTGTTCCCACAGCTCACGCCGCACCGACCAGTAAAACGGGCGCTGCGGACGATTGCCTGCAACGCCATTTGCAGCGACAGCGTTCATGCTGCGGTCCCCGTTGTGGTTGGTTGATTGTTTGCGTTCTTTGTCGCGCATGGTTGATTGCTGATGACCGCCACAAACACGTCGCTCAGGCTCGGTGTGCGCAGCTCGCCGAGCGTCGACAGCTTCCCTGCGTCCACATCACGGAACAGGAATACGCTGCGTCCGAATACATGGCGCTCGTGCAGTGGCATGAGCGTGCGCGCGGCCTCGACATCGTCGGGATGTACGGACAACTCGTAAAACCGGGATTCAAAATCCGCCGTGGTGCAGTCAAACACGATCCTGCCACCATCAACAAACAGCACATCGGTCAGCACATGCTGAATCTCGTCAACATGGTGCGTTGCGATGATGATGGTGCGTTCCTTGTCGTAGTAGTCATGCAGCAGCGTTTCGTAAAACTGCTTCTGGAACAGGATGTCGAGGCCCAGCGTCGGCTCGTCGAGCACCAGCAATTTCGCGTCAATGGCCATGACCAGCGCGAGATGCAGTTGCGTCACCATGCCTTTTGACAACTCGGCAACGCGGCTGCTGCGCTTGATCGTCGTCTTCGCCAGGAAGCCTTCCGCCTGCATGCGGTTGAAGCGCGGGTGTACGCCAGCCATGTAATCGAGCGCCTGCGAAACGCGCATCCAGCGCGGCAGTACGGCCACATCGGCGATAAAGCAAACGTCGCGCATCAGCAGATCACGCTCGGTCCAGGGATCGCGCCCGAGCACTTTCAGTTCACCGGAATAAGGCGTCAGGCCAAGGATCGCTTTCAGTGCGGTCGTCTTGCCCGCACCATTCGGGCCGATAAGCCCGACGATGCGTCCCGGCTCGACGGTCAGGTCGATGCCGTTCAGCGCGATGTGCTTGTCGAAGGCCCGGGTCAGGCCGCGCGCCCTGATGACTGGTTCGGAGGATAGTGCGGACATGATTTAGCGTTTCCGTTTTTCTGTTGACGTGCCGGAGGTATCGCCGGAGCGTTGGGCGGCGTCGAGTAGTTCTTCCGGGGTCAGGCCAAGGCGCTGGATCGTGGCGTGGATCTTTGGCCATTCCTCGGCCAGAAAGCGTTCGCGCTCTCCCATCGAGAGCAGCGCGCGCGCGCCGGTGTTCACGAACATGCCCAGCCCGCGCCGTGATTCCACGATCTGCTCATCGGCCAGTTGCTGATAGGCCTTGAGTACGGTCAGCGGATTGACGCGGCTTTCGGCGGCCACCGTGCGCACGGAAGGCAGCGGATCGCCCTCGTTGAGAACGCCGTCAATGATCATTGCAACCACCCGCTCGCGAATCTGGCGGTAAATCGGCTGGCTGTCGTTCCACTCGCGATTCATGATCGACGCGTGCCAGCCTTGGTCGGTGAAACCCGGGCGTGGTCGCAGAACTGCGCGATCAGCGCATGGCGTGGCAAACGGCGGCGCACAATGCGGCAAACCAGCGGGCCAGGACTCAACGAAAAGGATTCGGTCGCTTGCAACGGTCGGCTTTCAATGTTGGGTTTGAAATGACTGATGTGGTGTTGTATGTAACTATAACACTAGGTTTTCGATGACGTCAAACTGTCAACAGCTAAAGTGCGGAAGGCTTATTTAATATGGGCTCAGAGCGACTTTAAGACTAAAGTCGACTTTGCATGAAAAGTGCCACTGAGCCCTGTCTGGTGGGAGTTTCATGAAATAGCTGCTTGCGGAAATGGTGCTTTCACCTTCCTGCCACACGCCTGAGTGAGGTCGCGCTCAAGTTCCGGGTTTCGGCGCTCGTACCGCAGTCACGGGCGCCTCAAGCCGCCGTCAGCCTTGCTAGAACCTCGCTGACAGGCGAACGCCAACTGCAGAGCGCTCGCCCTCGTGCAGTCGCGCGAATGGCCCGACAGAAAAGGTCGGCGTCAGTGCGTAGTGCGCGCCAAGCTCCACCGTGCCGGTCGTTTCCGAGTCACGTCGTGTCCGGTAGTACGGCGCGCCGGGGTAAATGAAGGTCGACACGTACTCCGTATCGATCTTGCTGCGCGAATACTCGACACCTGCCGCAGCATAGGCCGTGAACTTGCCCGATTCGAAGAAGCGATACCCGAGCATCAAGAGCGCGCTGTCGCGTTTGCTCGATGATGTGGCCGTCAGATAGGCCGGTGCACCAATCGGCTTGGTGTTGGCGCCGAATCGCGATTTCATGCCCGTTGACGATCCGCCCGAAAGCGTTACGAACAAGCCGTTTGCCAGCTCGCGGCCAACGCCGATGCTGCCGATCCATGAATGTTGCTCCGAATACTCGCCGGAGATTGCGCCGAAACCGGACGTTCCGAGCAGTGTCGCGCGGTCGGCGGGCGAGCCGCCGTCCTGATACGCCGCGTCGACGAACGCAAACCAGGGCGACGTCTGTGCGGCAGCGTTGGCGACGCAGAGGCCCGCGACCAGCGCAAAGGCAGCTTGAAGGATTGGAGGTTTTGCGTTCATGCCGACATCATAATCGGTGATTGCCTCGTCTGATCGCCTGAGCGCCTACCGCGCCTTCGCAAACTCCTTGAGCAGTGTGACGTCGAATTCGACGTCCACCTTAGGCATGCCGGCACCAGAGCCGTCGTAGTTCCACTTGCCCGCCATCTTCTGCGACGTGTCAGCGGTGAGCTTGAGCGATTCACGCTTTGCGACGCCCGAGGCCTGCACGCGCTGTCCGTTGGTGACAAACCAGAACGCGACGGGCGGCATGATGTCGAGCTCGGCCGTGATGCCGCTTTCGAGCTTGCCGGTCGCGCAGGAAACGTTGTCGCATTTCTTGATCGCATCGGTCATGTCGGTCGCAGCGAACACCAGTTGCCGACCCATCTTGCCGCTGATGGCGTCCGGCCCCTTGATCAGGTAAACATGCTTGATCGCGACGGACACCGGCCCCGACTTCGCTGCGTAGGTCACGGTGCCCTTCGCCGAATCTGCCCACAGCGCGGGACTCGCGGCCAGCAGCAACGCGCCGATCGCGAGCGCAGTCGCGCTGCGTACGCGCTCGCCGTGCGGTGTCGTCGGAATGGATGATTGATTCACTGTCGTCTCCCTCGGTTGAAAATTGCAGACAAACCAAAAGACGCATTGATCGGGAAGAGGACGCCAGTTTCGTTACAGCACTCGCCTGAAAGCCCCATTCAGAAAGGACTAACAGCCGATTTTGGCCAAAAGTCGGGTTCAGGCGAAAACCAATGCTGAGCCCTTATTGGATGGGCATTTCACGCAAGAGTTGTTGTTCAATTCTGCGCGAGATCGAAGCGCTTGTGGACGCGGTTGAACACGCGGCCCTGCGCCTGCGGATCGCCGTCTTCGACGAGATAGGTCATAAATCCCATGCGGCTGTAGTACGCCAGACCGCCCTCGTTAACGACGCGAATCGTGGCGTTGATCGCCGAAAAACCGAGCGCTGAGGCGGCTTCACGCGTGCGGGCAAAGAGCGCGCTGCCCACACCCGATTTGTGGCGCGAACG
>CAYMSY010000008.1:0-24340 GCA_964393195.1 uncultured Alcaligenaceae bacterium
CGATCTCGAACAACGCGGAATATGGCGAGTACGTTACCGGCCCGCGCATCGTGACCGAAGCGACCAAGGATGCAATGCGTCAATGCCTGAAAGACATTCAGACTGGCGAATACGCCAAGAGCTTCATTCTCGAAAATCGCGCCGGTGCGCCGACACTGCTGTCACGTCGCCGTCTGACCAGCGAGCACAGCATCGAGCAGGTGGGTGAAAAGCTCCGCGCGATGATGCCGTGGATCAAGAAAAATAAGTTGGTTGATCAAACTCGTAACTGACCTTCGCGTGTCCCGGCAACGGCTGGGCATCATGGCCAACGCGCAAGCATGCGCGCTGGCCTTCGAAGCTAAAAAGCAGCCGCAGGGCTGCTTTTTTTCACGCTTCGAAGTGCCGTGGATCAAGAAGAACAAACTGGTCGACCAGACGCGCAACTAAAAAGCATCAAAGCAAAAAAAACGGCACCCTCGGGTGCCGTTTTTGTTTGCGCAAGACCAGCCTAGAAACGGTGCCGCAGACCCACGGCGAATGAATTGCCGCGGTCGTAGTTGGTGATCTTGTCGTTCATCAGCATGACGTAGCCGTCGGTACGTTTCGAGAAGTTGTAGTCGTAGCCCAGCGTGAAGGTGGCGCGCTTGCTGCCGTTGCGAACGCTGGTTGGCGTGGTGGACCATTTGGTGTCGGCGTAGCCCGCCAAAACCTTGCCGGGGCCGGCGGCGAGATCGGCGCTGACGCTCCAGGTCTTGCTTTCGGCGTCGCCGGCAGCGCCTGCGTAGTTGTCGTTCTTGGCCTTTTCGTAGTTGGCAAACAGGTTGGCCGGGCCGACATTTGCCTTGCCGGACAGCATCCATGCTTTCTGTTGCGAGAAGCCGAGCTTGACGTCGCCTACAGTGCCGGTGTTGGGATTGTTGGCACGTACATTGTGGAAGAAACCGCCCAGTGCGAACGGGCCGTTGAAGTACAGGAAATTGGCGCCGTAGTTGCGATTGCTGCCATTGCCGGCCACTTCGCCGAACTGATAGTGAACGTTTGCGGTCAGTCCGCCAAGATTCGGCGTGGTGTAGCGAATCTGGTTGCTCCAGCCGGTGTCGCCCGCGTTGGCCGATTGCCAGCCGGTGCCGTTGAACAACGGCACGTTGGCGTGCAGCACCAGCGGCGAGAAACCGAAGGAATCACCGAATGCGTTGAACACTACGGTGGGCAGGAAGTTGGGCGCCAGATCGCGACCCACGTGGAAGCTGCCGAAACCACCGCTGAGACCGACCCAGGCGTCGCGCGTGAAGAAACCTTCATTGCCGTTGAAACGACCGACGGCACCGGTATCGGGGCGGAAGAAGCTGGTGACCTTGAACTCGGCCTTGAGTCCGCCGCCGAGGTCTTCGGTGCCCGACATGCCCCACCAGGAGGTCGTCATTCCGTTGCTGTCGGCCTTGGCGGTGCGTTTATCGCCCGAGAACTGGATTGAGCCGACGAACACGTCGACCAAGCCTGCGAGCACGACATTCTGCGCAAATGCGCCCGACGCAAACACGCCAGCGATGGCGGCTGCGATGACTGTTTTTTTCATGGAAGGACCCTCAGTTTTTTTGCGGTGGCGGCATCACTGCCGAGACGTGCGGCAGCGACGCAAAAAAGGCGGCGCTACGCCTCGGATGATTTAAGCACCGCAGCACTTGCGCGTCATGCGAAACGGCGCCATAGCGCTCATAAGGCAGTGCAATGTTGCACTGCGGCAACAGGCCTGGAACGCACCAAAAACGGGTGTTTTCACCGTTTTGACGACCACTTTGCGAGAGCCTCCGAGGCCTTTCAGCTTTTTCGTGAAATCCTTATTGCATAGGGCATAGAGCCAATAATATGCAAAAGTCGAGTTTTTGCATTTTTGCGTCATGAGCCCTATGAAAACGTCGTTTCAATGAAAAGCTGTCAGGTGTGCGTGACCAGCACGATCTTCCCAAAATGAGTGCCTGATTCCATCATTTGGTGCGCCGAGGATACGGCTGCGAGCGCAAATTTGGCGTGAATGTGCGGTCGCAGTGCATCGGGATTGCTCTGAAATTTTGGCCACACCTGCGCCGACAGCGCCGCCGCAATCGCCGATTTCGCTGCTTTGGGGCGGGCGCGCAGCGTTGAGCCGGTCCAGGTCAGGCGCCGCACCATGAGCTCCTGCATGTTGAGTTCGGTCTTCGCGCCATGCTGAAACGCAATCTGCGCGATACGGCCGTCAGTTGCGCAGGCTGCAAGGTTTTTCTGGAAATACGGGGCACCGACCATATCGAGCACGACATCGGCGCCGCGCCCGCCGGTCGCGGCTTTGGTCGCTTCGACGAAATCCTGCGTTTTGTAGTTGATGCCGACGTCTGCGCCGAGTTTCAGGCTGTAGTCGATCTTTGCCTGATCGCCGCAGGTCACGATGATTTTTCCCGCGCCGAACGCTTTGGCGAGCTGGATCGCGGTCGAGCCGATGCCGCTTGATCCGCCGTGGACCAGGAGCGTCTCGCCCGGTTGCAGTCGCGCGCGGTCAAATACATTGGCCCAGACGGTGAAGAAGGTTTCCGGCAGGGCGGCCGCCTCCACGACGGACAGGCCGTGCGGAATCGGCAGGCAGTGGCTCGCCACCGCCTTGCAATATTCAGCGTAGCCGCCGCCGGCGGTCAGCGCGCAGACACTGTCGCCGGGATGCCAATGGGTCACGGCAGATCCGACCGCCACCACTTCGCCGGCAACCTCCAGTCCCATGACCGGAGACGCGTCCGCCGGCGGCGGATACTTGCCCGAGCGCTGGAGGATGTCCGGACGGTTGACGCCTGCGGCCGCCACATGAATCAGCACTTCGTCATCCGCGAGCACCGGCAGCGGCCCGGTAGCAATCTGCATGCAGCCGGCGTTGCCACCCGCGCCATGATCGACGAAACGCATGCTGGTCGGGAGGGCGGAGGAGGCGGACATAGGTGTTTGATTCGGGAGAACGATTCCGACATTTTCATCGAAATGGCGGGCGTGACGGTCGCGTAGGGTATTGTTGACCGCTATGGGATCCTTTCTGTTCCGACGCATACTGGCGACGATTCCGGTGCTGGTGATCGTGGCCATCATCGTGTTTACGCTGATACGGCTGGTTCCGGGTGATCCGGCGGCAGTGATCGCCGGCAACATGGCAACCAACGAAGACATCGCGCGCATTCGCACGGAGCTCGGACTCGACCGCTCGTTTTTGACCCAGCTTGGCATCTGGGCAAAGGACCTGCTGTCCGGTGATCTCGGTCAATCGTTCTTCTTCAAGAAAAATGTCGTTGCATTGATCGGTGATCGGCTGGAACCGACGCTGTCGCTGGCGGTGCTGACCATTGTGATCACGGTCCTCGTCGCGGTACCGCTTGGCACACTTGCGGCATGGCGGCATGGCGGCTGGCTGGACCGCGCGCTGATGGGCTTTTCGGTGCTCGGTTTCTCGATCCCGGTGTTTGTGCTCGGCTACCTGCTCGTTTATCTCTTCGCACTGCGTCTCGACTGGTTTCCGGTGCAGGGCTACCGGCCGCTTGCAGACGGCATCGGCCCGTGGCTGCATCACCTGTTGCTGCCTGCATTTACGTTGTCCATCGTCTACGTGGCGCTCATCGCACGCGTGACGCGGGCGAGCGTGGCCGAGGCGCTGACCGAGGACTACGTGCGCACTGCGCGCGCGAAAGGGCTGCCGGAGTCGCGCGTACTCATCAAGCATGCGCTGGCCAATGCTGCCGTACCCATCGTGACGGTGATCGGCATCGGCATCGCGCTGCTGATCGGCGGTGTGGTGGTGACTGAAAGCGTGTACTCGATTCCGGGGCTCGGCACGCTCACTGTCGACGCCGTGCTCGCTCGCGACTTTCCGGTCATTCAGGGCGTGATCCTGTTTTTTGCGCTGCTCTACGTGCTGGTGAACCTGCTGGTTGATGTGTCGTACCTGTTTCTTGATCCACGGATCCGGTACTGATCATGAACGCTACGCTGACCAAGGTTTTAAGGAATGGCGCCGTTCGTTTCGGCCTGATCATCCTTTCGCTGCTGGTAGTCATCGCGCTCGCAGCCCCGGTGCTGGGCACCGTGGACCCGGCGTGGCTCGACGCCATCAACATGAGCCAGAAACCGATGGCGCGCGTCGACTGGACGGGACCCGACAACCAGACGGCACCGCGTACGCTGTACATGGGCACCGACAGCTTTGGTCGCGACATCTACAGCCGCGTCGTCTATGGCACGCGCATTTCGCTGGTGGTCGGGGTACTGGTGGCGGTTTTTTCGCTGATCATCGGGACCTTGCTGGGACTTGTCGCCGGATACTTTCGCCGCGTTGACAGCATTCTCATGCGAGTGATGGACGGCATGATGGCGATTCCCGGCATCCTGCTGGCCATCGCACTGGTCGCGGCATGGGGCGCGCAGTTGTCAACAGTGATCATCGCGATCGCGGTGCCGGAAATTCCGCGCGTTACACGGCTCGTGCGTGCGCTGGCGCTCTCGATTCGCGAAGAGCCTTACATCGAAGCAGCAGTCTCGGTGGGCACGCCTACCTGGAAAATCCTGTTGCGACACGTACTGCCAAATTCCATCGCGCCAATGGTGGTGCAAGGTACTTACGTGTGCGCCTCGGCGATCCTCATTGAAGCGATTCTGAGCTTTCTCGGGCTCGGTCTGCCGAGCGAAATACCGACCTGGGGCAACATCATGGCGGAGGCGCGTGTGGTCTTCTCGAGCGCGCCGCACAACATGTGGTTTCCGGGAATTTTTCTCGCACTCACTGTGCTCGCGGTGAATGTACTCGGTGATGGCCTGCGTGACACGCTTGACCCGAAGTTCAACAAGCGCGGAGAAAAGCGGTGAGCGCCGTTCTTTCCTTGCGCAACGTCAGCATCGCACTGCCGTCGGGGGCGGACCGTCCGTTCGCGGCAGAAAACATCAGCTTCGACGTGAACGCCGGCGAGATCGTCTGCCTGCTCGGTGAATCGGGTTCCGGAAAGTCCGTGATTTCGTTTTCGGTGATGGGCCTGCTGCCGGACAACGTACATGTCGCGAGTGGCGAAATCCTGCTTGATGGCGTCAGCCTCCTGGGGCTGTCGGCGGCGCAACTGCGCGGCATTCGTGGCGACGAAGTCGCAATGATCTTTCAGGAACCCATGACCGCGCTGAATCCGGTCATGACCTGCGGTGACCAGCTTGACGAATTGCTGGCTGAACATACAAAACTCAATGGCGGCGAGCGACGCAGCAAAACGCTCGCCATGTTCGAGGCGGTCAAACTGCCCGAACCCGAGCGCATTTTCGCAAGCTATCCGCATCAGCTCTCGGGCGGACAGCGTCAACGCATCATGATCGCGATGGCCCTGATCCTGGAGCCGAAACTTCTGATCGCGGATGAGCCGACTACTGCGCTTGACGTCACGACACAGGCGGAGGTGCTGTCGTTGATCAAGACCTTGCAGCGCGAACGCGGCACGGCGGTACTGTTCATCACGCATGACATGGGCGTAGTCGCAGAAATCGCGGATCGCGTGATCGTTCTGCAGCATGGCAAACAGGTCGAGGCGGGCAAGAAAGAGCAGGTGCTCTGCTTTCCGAAAGAGGCGTACACACAAATGCTGATCGCCTCAGTGCCGGGCATTGAACCACCCGTGGAGCGGCAAGCGCATGCCGGCAAGGCACTGCTCACAGTCAGCGAACTTGGAAAAACCTACACAAGCGGCGGCTGGTTCCAGAAGAAGCGATCCACGGAGGCAGCCAGAGCGGTCACGCTCAACCTGCATCCGGGTGAAACGGTAGGCATCGTCGGTGAATCGGGCTCCGGAAAGAGCACCGTCGCCCGCTGCATCACGCGACTGATTGATCCTACGACAGGTGTCATGCGGCTGGGTGATACGCAACTGGACGGTGTGACCCGCGACAGCCTGAAACTTGCGCGCAAACGTATCCAGATCATTTTTCAGGATCCCTATCGTTCGCTCGACCCACGGCAGCGGGTCGGTGATGCCATCATCGAAGGGCCGCTTAACTTTGGCTTGTCGCGCGAGAGCGCGATGGCACGGGCGCGTGAGCTGATGGGGCTGGTTCGCCTGAGTCCGGATGTCCTGTCCCGCTACCCGAACGAGTTTTCGGGTGGTCAACGGCAGCGCATCAGCATTGCCCGCGCGCTTGCGCTTGACCCGGAAGTGCTGATCTGTGATGAGGCGGTATCGGCGCTGGACGTCTCCGTGCAGGCGCAGGTGCTCAAACTGCTGGAAGAGATTCAGGCAAAACTCAATCTCGCGATCCTGTTCATTACGCACGACCTTCGGGTTGCTGCCCAGATTTGTGATCGCATACTCGTGATGCAAAAGGGTGCAGTGGTCGAGCAGGGCGCAACGCACGATGTGTTTACTTCGCCGCAGCACGAGTACACGAAGCGTCTTCTGGCCAGCGCACCCGGTCGAGATTTCAAATTTGCAACCGGCCTGCCGGCGGTTGCCGTTTAGTGAAAGTCCATTTGTGAAATATTCTTTGCGTTGCCGGGTTTTGCTGACGACACTGTGTCTCCTTCCAGTCAGCGTTTCGCCCTCGTGGGGACAGCCGCTGACACCGGCAATCAGTCCTCCCGTCGAAGCCACGTTCCAGAAAATACTTGCGGCACCTGCCGTGAAAGCGGCGCTCAGCGCCATCGAATCAGACGACGAGCGAACGCTGCGGGACCAGATCGAATTGACCGAGATTCCGGCACCTCCTTTCAAGGAGGCAGTACGGGCCGCTGAATATGCGAAACGGTTGCGTGCGCTGGGATTTGCCGATGCCAAGACCGATGGTGAAGGCAATGTCATTGCGGTGCGCAAGGGTAACGGCAAAGGACCGCTGCTGGTCGTATCGGCGCATCTGGACACGGTGTTTCCTGAAGGCACCGATGTCAAGGTCAAAAAACAGGGCGAGCGCTATTACGCGCCGGGCATTTACGACGACGGGCGCGGGCTGGCAGCGCTGCTGTCGGTTGTTCGGTCGCTCAATGCGACCCAGCTGAAAACGGTGGGTGACATCTGGTTTGTCGGCACGGTGGGCGAGGAGGAGCTGGGCGACTTGCGCGGGGTCAAGACATTGTTTCGTGATCAACCGGCGATCGATGGCTTCATCTCGCTGGACGGGCTCGGCATTGATCGAGTCGTCAATGCGGCCACCGGCAGCCGTCGCTTCAAGATTGCCTACATTGGTCCGGGCGGTCACAGTTTCTCTGCGTTTGGCATGCCAAGTGCCACGCACGCGATGGGCCGTGCAATAGCCAAGATGAGCGATGTCGAAACACCATCCGAGCCGAAGACAACATTCACCGTGGGCACTGTCAAAGGCGGGACTTCAGTCAACGCGATTGCCGCCGACGCTGAAATTGGCCTCGACATGCGCTCCAACAGCGCGGCGGAACTGGCCAAACTCGAGACAAAGATGCTGGCGATAGCGCGTGCTGCAGCTGACGAAGAAAATGCGCGCTGGAAGCAGCCGGGACGCGTAAAAGTCGAGATCAAATTGGTCGGTGATCGGCCGGCGGGCGCACAACCGCGTGACAGCCTCATCACCCAGGTCGGTGTCCGTTCGGCGCAGGCGCTGGGCGTGAAAGACTTCTATATCGGCGCGTCCAGCACCGACAGCAATACGCCGATTGCCCTGGGCGTCCCAGCGCTCACGCTTGGCAGCGGCGGGATCGGCGGCGGTTCGCATGCACCGCAGGAGTGGTTCTCTCCGCTCAATGCCTGGCGAGGCCCGCAGAACACGTTGCTGGCCATCCTCGCCCTGGTGGGCATTGATGGCGTCAGCGAGCCGCTGTTGCCACGGCGTGCCAGATAGCGGTCCCTAGCATGCTGACCAGTCTCGCATCGCTTGCGCTGTTGTACCTGGCGGCACTGATCATTCCCGGCCCCAACCTGCTGCTGCTCACGCATACGGCAGCGGCTTCGTCCCGACGCGCCGCGCTTGGCGTGGCGCTCGGTATTGCAACCGGCACCTTCATATGGGTGGCCGTGGCCGTGTTTGGGGTACAGAAGATTTTTGATGCCGCACCGGTGCTGCAAACGGCATTGCGCGTTGCCGGTGGCATTTACCTGCTCTACCTCGCCTTCGGGTTGCTGCGTTCACTCTGGCGTGATCGCGCGGCTGCGGTATCGCGGGCAGGTCCCGTCGATGAGCCGTTATCCGCGACAGCGAACAACCGGACTACTGACAGCCGGTTGGCGTTCTATCGACGCGGGCTGGTAACCAATCTGACCAACCCGAAGTCGCTTGCCTTCTGGACCAGCGTTGCCGTCGTGAGCATGGACCCGGATGCGGCGCTGGCCACCCGGGTTGCTGCTGTGATGATGGTGGGGTTGATGGGGCTGGTCTGGCACATTGCTCTGGCTTACCTGTTTTCCACCTCTCCCGCGCAACGGGCCTACATGCGCGCCAAGCCTGCCCTTTCGATTATCACCAGCGCGGTGATGGCCGTGTTTGGCGCCCGGTTGCTATGGGGATTGCGCGGATAACTTCTTGAACGCGAACAGCCACAGCAAGCACGCTTCGGTTTCACCGTTTCTGCTCGCGCTCGCGCTGTCGCTCGGGGCGGCCGTGTCGTTGGGCATTACACGGTTTGCCTATGGCCTGTTGTTGCCACCTATGCGCGCTGACCTCGGCTGGTCGTACACGCTGGCCGGCAGCATGAACACGAGCAATGCCTTTGGCTATTTTGTAGGGGCGCTGATGACACCGCTCCTGATGCGTCGCTTCAATGCAGCGTCGGTCATGGTGGTGGGGGCGTTTCTCGCGAGCCTGTTCATGGCGCTGAGCGGGTTTTTCACCGACAGCACCATGTTGCTTGTGCAGCGATGGCTTGCCGGCGTGGCGAGCGCCTGGGTATTCATTACCGGCGGCATACTGGCGGCGAGGCTCGGGACGCTGGACCCGGCACGCAGCGGCCTGCTGATCGGTCTCTACTACGGCGGTTCCGGTATTGGCATCACCTTGTCTGCGCTGCTGGTGCCGACGCTGCTCGTCCAGCTCGGGGATGGTCATGCACTGTTCGGCTACGCGACCTGGGCCTGGGCGTGGTGGGCGCTGGCGGCGGTGTGTATCGTTGCCAGTGTGGTGCTGATCGGACCGGCTCGTGCGATGCGCCCGCTGCTGCAGGCAAGCGGTGCCCGGCAGTCGCGTCACGGACAGTTTCGGGTTCGCGATTTTGTGTTTGCGCTTGCCGGGTACACCTTGTTTGGTGTGGGCTATATCGGCTACATGACCTTCGTAATTGCCCTGTTGCGAGAGCAGGGGGCTAGCGCGAATCAGATCATGGGTTTCTACGCGTTGCTTGGCATTGCGTGCATGGCGTCGTTTCGGGTGTGGGCAGGATTGCTCGATCGCCACAAGGGCGGCCGCGCGCTGGCAACCTTGAATGCCCTGCTCGGAGCCGCCACGATTCTGCCGGCGTTGACCGGCGCCTGGCCGGTTGTATTGTTGTCGGGTATCGTGTTTGGCGGCGTCTTTCTGTCCGTCGTTGCGTCCACCACCGCATTTGTTCGTCACAATCTGCCAACACATGAATGGCCTGCGGGCATCAGCGCGTTCACGACCGTCTTTGCTGCGGGGCAAATCATCGGCCCCGTGATCGTTGGCTGGATTGCGGATAGCGCCGCGCCGGCGGCCGCAGTGACCACCTCGACGGACGCCAGCGGCCTTGCTCGCGGTTTGATTTTCTCGGCTTTTGCGTTGTGGCTGGGTGCGTTGCTGGCGAGTCGGCAGCAACCGCTGGCCCGCGACAAATAGCGGAATCCCGTTGCTGCATTGCGGCTGGAAGTTTTCATGTTTGCGGCGTAAACTGAATCGCAGTTGATGGCTGTCTCCACGAACGGTGCAACGAAAGCGGTGTTCGCCATGCCTATCGTCTCATTCGCTCCTCATTTGCAGCGGCACGTACCCTGTCCGACGCAGCGCGTAACGGCTGCAACGCTGGGCGCCGCGCTGCGGGAAGCCTTTGTTGCCGCGCCGGCGATTGAGCGCTATGTGCTCGACGAACAGGGGCATGTGCGCAAGCATGTCGCCATCTTCATCAACAACGAAATGATTGCCAGTCGTCGTGATCTCTCGATTGCGGTCGCGGCGGACGACACGATCATGGTGATTCAGGCATTGAGCGGGGGATAGTCATCTGGATACTTTGCTGATCGCGTCGCGCAAGGGGCTGTTTACGGCGGCGCGCAATGCCGGTGGTGTCTGGCGCATCACTTCTCATCATTTTCATGGTGAACCGGTGACGCAGGTGTTGGCCGGTCCGCGTGAAGGCACCTGGTATGCCGCGCTGCGGCTCGGGCACTTTGGCGTCAAGCTGCAACGCAGCACGGATCGCGGCGCCAGCTGGACCGAAATTCCGGCGCCCGCGCTGCCGGTCAAGCCGACGGAAGGTTTCTGGGCCGACGATGAGACGCCGTGGAGCGTTGACCTCGTTTGGGCGCTCGCTGCGGGTGGCGCGCACGAGGCGAACACGATCTGGGCCGGCTGCATGCCGGCCGGATTGTTTCGCTCGCAGGATGGTGGCAGCAGCTGGCAGTTGATGGACTCACTGTGGCTCGATGAGCGGCGCAAGCGCTGGATGGGTGGTGGCAACGATCATCCGGGTTTGCATTCAATTTGCGTTGACCCGCGTGACAGCCGCCGCGTCACGATTGCCGTCTCTTGCGGTGGCGTGTGGCGAACGGAAAATACGGGTGCGAGCTGGCAGTTGATTGGCAACGGCATGCATGCGCCTTACATGCCGCCGGATGTGGGCTATGACCCCAATATTCAGGATGTGCATTCGTTGTCTGCGTGCGCAGCGTCGCCTGATGTGATGTGGGTGCAGCATCATGCCGGCGCCTATCGCAGCGTCGATGGTGGCGCCCACTGGACGCGGCTGACGGCGCCCATGCCGACCGATTTCGGCTTCGTGATCGTGGCTGATCCGGTCAATCCCTTGCGCGCCTGGGTCGTGCCCGCGCAGGCCGACACCCATCGCTACGCCATTGCCGGCGCCATGTGCGTCATGCGCACCGATGACGGCGGCAAAAGCTGGACTGCGTTTCGCCACGGCCTGCCGCAGACGCACGCCTACCATCTCGTGTATCGCCACGGCCTTGCGCTTGCCTCTGACGGCTGCACGATGGCGATGGCCTCCACGACCGGCGGCGCATGGATCAGCGAAAACGCGGGTGAGTCGTGGGCCGCGCTGGATGCGCAGTTGCCGCCCGTTGCCGCTGTGCGGTGGGCGAGCTAGCGGTCAGGGGAGCAGGGCGGCAAGCTGGCCGGCCACCGCAGCGGGAATGCCAACGGCGGTAAGCGTGCGGATCAGTGCCACGCGATCCTTGACGGAGCCGAAGTTTGAGAACGCCTCGCATATTTTCGGGAAGCGGTAGTAATCGGCAATCGGGTTGTAGACCACGTCTGCCAGCTTGTCGCTGAGTGCCTTGGTGAAGATCGGGTTGTCGGCACAGAACTGTTTGACCAGGCCATAGGCCGCCTTTGAGCTGGCGAACAGTCCAAAGCGCATGGCATCGGCCGGCGACATCGCAGCAAATCCCTGATGCCCCGCCCGCAATCCGCTCTTGATGCGGTTGGTCCGGTCGGCGACATAGATGTTGGAGCACAGCACCGCAATGAACTCCTCGTTGTCGTCATATTGGCGCATCGCAAACGTGAGCTGCGGCGTGTTGTTCCACTTGCCGGTTGCGTTGCGGAATACGTGGACCAATTCGTGAAACAGGATTTCGTCCCACAGGCGGCCGCGGTCCTCGCCGGCCGGCAACGCGCTGCACGCACCCAGTCGCGAAAACTCGAAGGGCGAGTACGTGACGAAGCCGGTCCAGTTGACCGCGCTGGGCTTGACCTCGCCGCCGCCAACCGCGTTGCATTCGTGAATCGGATGCGGCCGGATTTCTATCGGGTAGTTGGGCCGGCGAATGCTGTTGAGCAGGATGCGGCCGCTGGTGGTTCGGTAAATCCAGAGCAGGTGTTCGGCAACCTGTGCGCGGTAACGCGTGGCCGCCGAGCCGGTCAGTCCGACCGGATTGATGTTGATGTTGTAGTGGTTCAGGTTCATCGCGACGCTCCCGATCAGACACCGACACAAGACTTATCGTGACGAAACGCAAGCCGTTTCTCGTCATCAGTACAAGAGACGGAAATGGACATAGCCACGTGCCATCGTTAGGTTCAATGGCACCGAGCCGCCTCCGCATGGTCGAAAAACGCTTGGCTGGCGGAGTTCGGGCTGAATTTCTGCCTACAGCTTTTTGTTGAAGGCCATATTTATTAGGGCTCAGGGAGAATTTATGCAAAAAGTCGACTTTATAAGAAAACGTCGACATAGCCCATATCAGATGAGCTTCTTGCAAATAAGCTGTTATCAAATTTTTTGCGATCAACACGATTGTCATGCGTCGCATGCGACTCGGTGACCGAACCTTCAGGTCGCGTCAATCGTCGCGCTGCGCGTGAAAACCAGCAACAGATTGTTTGCGGGCATTTGCACTCGCGCGCTGAGCCGCAGACCCGCGAGCGCCGCTTCACGCGTCACGTCCTCGAGCGCGCGGATGCCCCAGTCCGCGCTGGTCGCACGAAGGTCGGCGTCGAAACTTACATTGCCCGGCGAGGTCGGTACATCGTGCTCAAGGTAGGGGCCGTAAGTGATGAGTTGGCCCGCAGCACTGAGGTAGCGCGCCGCGCCCCGCATGAGCGCCGCGCAGGTCGACCACGGCGAAATGTGCAGCATGTTGGCGCAGTAGATGGCGTCGAAAGGCGTCCTGAACTCGTCTCCCGCAGACGGCCAGCGCCGGGTCATGACATCGAGCACGACAGGGCGAAGCACATTACCGACGTTGGCCTCGGCGCACCATGAGGCAATTGAGTCAAAGTCATCCGCCTGTGCGTCACTCGGTTGCCACGTCCAGCCGGGCAGGCCGGCGGCGAACCACGCGACATGCTGCCCGGTGCCGCTGGCAATTTCGAGCGCTGTTCCGCGACCCGGAAGCACCTGACGCAAGACGTCAAGGATTGGCTGTCGGTTGCGTTCGGCGGCGGGGCTGTGGACGCGATTCATGGCAGGGCGGCAGATGATGGTCCCTGCATGCCGATATTTGCTAACAGCTTTTTCATAAAAGCCTTATCGAATGCGGCATAGACCATAAAAGTGCCGCTTATTGACTATTGATCAAATATTCGTCCATGCCCCGTGCAGAAAGGCATTCAACAAAAAGCTGTTGGCTAATGTTTCAGAAAACCGATCGCACTCTCGTGTTCGGTTTCGACATACCAGCGCACAAAACCATGCGGCACGTTGAGTGACAGATCGCTGCCGTGCTCGCCGTCGACACCGGTGTTCACGATCATCGTGAAGAACGGGCCGGTGACGTCCACTTCCTCGCAGCGAAAGTAGTAGCCGAGCGTGTTTTTCTTCGCATAGGCGAGGAAGGGTTCCAGTTCACGCGCGCCGTCGGCCGAGAGCTGGACTGCGATGGTTTTCTTGGTCATGATTCCGTGCGATTGGGTTTAGCCGCCGATGTAGCTCATCTCGACCTTGCGCGATTTCGCGGTGTCGGCGGTGCGGATTTCGCTGTAGCGATCCGTACGCACGTTCCACACGCCCGCGAGCAGCGCAGCAATGTCATCGTCGCTTGATCCGCCACGCAACGTGGCACGGAAATCGGTGCCCTGTTCGGCGAACAAACAGGTGAATATCTTGCCATCGGTCGACAGCCGTGCGCGTGTGCAGGTGCCGCAGAAAGCCTGCGTCACGCTGGAGATCACGCCGATTTCGCCCAAGCCGTCGGCATAGCGCCAGCGCTCTGCAACTTCGCCAACGTAGCCCGGATCCACCGCAACCAGCGGCGCATGCGCGCTGATGCGATTCACGATCTCCGCGCTCGGAATCACATCGTCCATGCGCCAGCCGTTGGTCGAACCGACATCCATGAATTCGATGAAACGCACGATGACGCCGGTGCCCTTGAAGTGCTTTGCCATATCAACGACCGTGTGATCATTGACGCCGCGCTTGACCACCATGTTCACCTTGACTGGCCCGAGGCCGGCCGCGAGCGCTGCGTCAATGCCTTTCAGCACATCGGCAACCGGAAAATCGACATCGTTCATCGCGCGAAATACGGCGTCATCCATCGAGTCGAGCGACACGGTGATGCGTTGCAGGCCAGTATCCTTGAGTGCACGCGCCTGTTTGACCAGCGTCGAACCGTTGGTCGTGAGCGTCAAGTCCAGCGGCTTGCCGGAGGGCGTGCGCAGCTGCGCCAGCATTTCGATCAGCGTCGGCAGATTGCGGCGCAACGTGGGCTCGCCACCGGTCAGGCGCAACTTCTCCACACCAAGCGTTGCGGCGATGCCGGAAAAGCGCGTGATTTCCTCAAAAGACAGCAAAGCGTCGTGCGGCAAAAATTTATAGCCCGGCCCAAACACGTCTTTCGGCATGCAATACGTGCAGCGGAAATTGCACTTGTCGGTGACCGAAATGCGTAGATCGTGCAGTCGTCGTTCGCGCGGGTCAAGCACGCGAGCCGCCGTGCGCATGGCGTTCAGGGCAGCGGGTGACACCGGCGCGATCGCCTGCGCATTGCGCGCTGGCATCAACGGAATAACCTTACCCGGCAAATTGGATCGCTCGCCCATGGAAACCACTAATCGTCAACGAGCCCTATTTTGCTAAATTCAGTGGGTGAGTGCAGTTCCATCCCCTTTTGACGGTCCGACCGTCTGGCGCGTGAGCGTCTCGTTTCGCAAGCGCCAGGTGCAAAGCCGCTGGGTAGATTTTGAATGGGAAACCGCGAGCGTCGACGCGGATGAGCGGGTGGGGGGCGATGCGCAGGGTCCGCTTGAGCAAAGCGTCAGCGGCGAAACCCGATGGCAATACGATGGCGAATTCATCGACCTTCATCCCTCCGAGGGAGAGGGGTATTGGCTCAACCTCAACTCACCGGCGCCGTGCGTCTTCGTCATGTGGCGCATGGAAGAGGGGGACGTCGTGCCACGTCCCGTAGTGGTCACGGTCTCGTACAACGAGGCGGGACGAATGCTTGACGCGGGAGACCACGTCGACAACGTGCCGATGCCGGACGGACTGCGCGAGCAGCTCACGGCTTACACCGCCGCACACTACAAACCCGAGGTACGCAAGAAAGTGAAACGGAACGACCCATTCAGGGAAGGCGCGTTCCGTCGGGGCGATGTCGGTCATGGCTGATTCCGCAGACAAACACGCTGGCTCCGCGCCGGCAGACGGTTTCTCGCTGTCGCGCTGGTCGCGGCTCAAACGGGCGGGCAGCGACATAGCTCCGGGTAAACCGTCGTCACCGGCGGTTTCGACTCCGGAAACAGGCACTGATTCTGTGGTGGCCGACTCCAACCTGATGTCACCCGATACGGCCGATACCCCGCTGCCACCACTATCCAGCATTTCACTCGTTGAAGACTTCACGCCGTTCATGCAGGCCAAAGTGCCGCAGGCGCTCAGGCAGCAGGCATTGAAGGTTTTGTTCAAGGAACCGCATTTCAACGTGATGGACGGGCTCGATACCTACATCGATGATTACACGCAGTTCGAACCGATTTCCGCTGCAGAAATGGCAACCCTGTCGTCGTGGAAGACCATCATGAATCCACCCCGACAGGTCGTGACGCCAGGCGGCTATGCGGTTGATGTCGAAAGCGACGAGGGCAGGGCGGTGCTTTTGGCGCGCGAAGACGCTCAAATGGGCGAAACTCCAGCAACAGATGAAGGCAACGCGGGCACCGCACCTGCGCAAGAATCGGTTGCTGGCGAAAGCCTGCCGCCGCCCGTCCCGGTTCATGCTCGCTACGGCAAGCGCGTGGGCGACTTCGCGGCGGTGCCTTTAGCTGATACTGATACGCCTGATTCATTGGACTCAGACCCCGCGATTGCGCCGACCGCAGCAACACTGATCCCCGAGAAAGACGCATGACCCGTCAAGTTCATTTGTGCTCGTGCAATCGCACGATGCCGTTCGACGCCGATGCGTTTGCCAAAGCAGCCGCGACTGCCGGCGCCCAGAGTGTTCAGCACTTTGACGCGATGTGTCAGCACGAACTGGCCCGGTTTGGTGATGCACTGGAAGGCGATGCCATCATCGCCTGTACGCAGGAATCGCGCTTGCTAGCGCAGGCAGCCAGCGATTCGCCGAAAGTGTCGAGCGTTCGCTTCTTCAACATTCGCGAAGCGGCAGGCTGGTCGAAAGAAGCCGCCTTCGCAACACCGAAGCTCGCCGCGCTGATCGCCGAGGCGATGCTGCCGGAACCAGAACCGACAACCCAGGTGAGCTACAAGAGCACCGGGCAGGTACTCGTTATCGGACCAATGGCCGACGCAATGCGCGTCGCCGATGCCTTGCAGGGCACCCTGTCGGTCAATGTGCTTGCGAGTGATGCGGACGGCGAGCTTCCCGCAATACGCAACTACCCGGTCATCAGCGGCAATTCGATATCAGCCAAAGGCTGGCTCGGTGCATTCACGGTGTCGTGGCGACAATCCAATCCGATTGATCTCGACGCCTGTACCCGCTGCAATGCATGCGTGCGCGCGTGCCCCGAAAATGCCATTGATTTGTCGTATCAGGTCAACCTCGATCTGTGCAAATCGCATCGCTCCTGTGTAAGTGCCTGTGGCGATGTCGGTGCGATTGATTTTGGCCGCTCCGACATTGAACGCAGTGGTCAGTTTGATATTGTGCTCAATCTGTCTGACCAGCGATTGTTCACCCAACATCAACCGCCCCAGGGTTACCTCGCACCCGGCGCCGACCCCGTTTCGCGCATCAAAGCGATTGCCGAAATCACCACGCTGGTCGGTGAGTTTGAGAAACCGAAATACTTCAACTATCGCGCCAATATCTGTGCGCACAGTCGCAACAAGAAGACCGGCTGCACGCAGTGCATTGACGTTTGCTCGACGCGTGCCATCGTGCCGAAGGGTGATCACATTGAAGTGACGCCACAGCTATGCATGGGCTGTGGTGCCTGTACCACCGTTTGCCCGTCCGGTGCACTCGGATTTGCGGTTCCCCGTGTTTCCGATCTCGGTACCCGGATCAAGACATTGCTGAAGACTTTTCATGCGGCAGGTGGGCGTGATGCATCGCTGCTGCTGCATGATGAATCCGATGGTGCGACGGCGGTAGCCGATCTCGCGCGAAGAGGCGACGGCTTGCCCGCCCGCTGTATACCGCTTTCATTGCATCATCCGGCTGCCGCCGGACTTGACGTCTGGCTTGGTGCTTTTGCTTACGGTGCGACAAACGTATCGGTGCTGGTAACCCGGTCGATTGCGCCCGACTATGGCATTGCATTGCGTTCCCAGGCAGATATTGCTAATCAGATACTGGCCGCGCTTGGCTACCAGGACGCACGAGTACGCATCGTCGATGAACGTGAACTAGCGTTTCCGGAATGGGCATCCACACGGGGCCTCGGCGTTCGTGCACCAGCGACATTCAATCTTGGCAACGACAAACGTGGAACGCTGGACGCAACACTGACTCACTTGCTGGAGCACGCACCTACACCGAAGACGGTCATAGCGCTTAATCCTGGCTCTCCATTTGGCGAAATTGTTGTCAATGCTGACAAGTGCACGATGTGCCTCGCTTGTGTAGGCGCTTGCCCGGAGGGCGCGCTCGTCGACAACCCTGAGCAGCCGCAGCTTCGGTTTATCGAGAGCAAGTGCGTGCAATGCGGACTTTGCGACATGACCTGTCCGGAAAAGGCGATTGCGCTCGTGCCGCGACTGAATCTGTCACCGGAGGCGAAACGGCCGCGTGTTCTCAATGAAGCGGAAATTCTGGGCTGCGTTCGCTGTGGCAAACCATTGGGTGCGAAAAAGATGATCGAGAACATGTTCAGCAAACTGGCCACGCATAGCATGTTTGCTGACGAGAAGGCGCGGGCCCGAATCAAGATGTGCGCCGACTGTCGCGTCGTTGATCTCTATAGCGAAGAGAATCCGTTGGACATTCGCAATGTTCCGCGTTGAACCAGCGAGATCATCGGTTAATTTATGAGTGACACAGTCTCCTTTCGTCGCTATGTCGCCCCCGAGGATCAGGGGCGAGCCAACTTCTATGCCCTGATCTCACGGCTGTTTGCCGATGCCCCGGACGCAGCGCTACTAACAGCAATTGGTGGATCGCCACCTCTCGCTGCGGAGGACGGCGGAGCATTGCTGTCCGTGGCATGGTCAAGACTGATTGCGGCCTGCTCTGTGATGGACGTCGAGGCGGCACGGGATGAATACGATGCGCTGTTCATTGGGGTCGGCAAGGCGCCGCTCAACCTGCATGCGTCGCACCATCTGACCGGTTTCATGATGGAGCAGCCGCTTGCCGATGTGCGTCGCAGTCTTGCCACACTAGGGTTTGCCCGGATCGAAAGCCAGACGATGGTTGAGGATCACCTTGCTTCGCTGTGCGAAGTGATGCGTCTATTGATTGTCGGGGCAGAGGGCGTTGAACAGAAGGATTTGTCCACCCAACGTCAATTTTTTGACGCGCATTTGGCCTCGTGGTTCGAGTCATGCTGCGGTGCGATTGTGAAATCTCCGCTTGCTAATTTCTACAGTGTCGTAGCACAATTCACGAGTAGTTTTTTGCAGGTTGAGCGCGATAGTTTTGCGATCGACGCCTGATGGCTAAAAGACTCATAACAAGTATTGTTTGAGGAGTGCATATGGACAGGACCAAACCAGGCGCCGACATGAAGCGTCGCAGCTTCTTGCTTGCGGGCAGCGCCGGTGCAGCCGGTGCAGTGGCGGCCGTAGTCGCGCCATCGATTCCACAGGTTAAACCGCAAGTGTCAGTCACGCCGGTTGCCGTTGATGGCGGTTATCAGGAAAGCGAACACGTTCGCACCTACTACGATCTGGCCCGCGTCTAACGCAACCTCCAACCGTTCTTCGGAGAAAACAACATGCTCGTAAGAAAGTCTCACGATGTAGACGGCGCACGGCTGTCGGGACCATCCACCATGCGCCGGTTCGGCGCTGAAAGTGGTGCTGCGCGTGAGGGCCGAACGCTCGATCGTCGCGCGTTCCTCAAACGGTCCGGCGTCGGTTTGGGGGCGGGTGCGTTTGCGAGCCAATTACCACTTGGTTTCGTGGGACGAGCCGACGCGGCTTCATCGAACGAAAGCTCCGGCAAAACGGAAGTCAAGCGGACCGTTTGTACACACTGCTCAGTCGGCTGCGCCATTGATGCCATTGTCGATAACGGCGTCTGGACGCGGCAGGAGCCGGTGTTTGACTCGCCGATCAACCTTGGTGCGCACTGCGCGAAAGGCGCTGCAATTCGCGAGCACGGACACGGTGAACATCGTTTGAAGTACCCGATGAAGCTGGTGAACGGCAAGTACGTCCGCATCAGCTGGGAACAGGCGATGACCGAGGTTGGCGACAAGCTGCTGCAACTGCGCAAGGATGCGGGACCGGACAGCGTGTTCTGGGTGGGCTCTTCAAAGCACAATAACGAACAGGCGTACGCGCTGCGCAAGTTCGTCAGCATGTTCGGGTCGAACAATACGGACCATCAGGCACGTATCTGTCACTCCACCACCGTCGCAGGTGTTGCCAACACCTGGGGCTACGGTGCGATGACCAACTCCTACAACGACATGCAGAACACCAAGTGTGCGCTGTATATCGGGTCCAATGCTGCGGAGGCGCATCCTGTTTCCATGCTGCACATGCTGCACGCAAAGGAGACCGGCGCGAGGATGATTGTTGTCGATCCCCGCTTTACGCGTACCGCCGCCAAGGCCGACGAATACGTCCGCATTCGTTCCGGCTCCGACATTCCTTTTTTGTTCGGTCTGCTGCATCACGTCTTCAAAAATGGTTGGGAAGACAAGAAGTACATCAATGATCGCGTCTATGGCATGGACAAGATCAAGGAAGAAGTGCTGGCGAAGTGGACGCCCGACAAGGTTGAAGCAGCCTGTGGCGTGCCCGAAGCGCGCATGGCGGAAATCGCCAAGCAGTTCGCAACCAACCGGCCGTCGACCATCGTTTGGTGCATGGGGCAGACGCAGCACACAATCGGCAACGCAATGGTGCGCGCAAGCTGCATCCTGCAACTGGCGCTTGGCAATATCGGAGTGTCCGGCGGCGGTGCCAACATCTTCCGCGGTCACGACAACGTTCAGGGCGCGACGGACGTCGGGCCGAATCCGGATTCGCTGCCAGGTTACTACGGCATTGCGACGGGGGCATGGAAGCACTGGTCGACCGTCTGGGGTATTGACTATGAGTGGCTGAAGAAGCAGTTTGCGTCTCAGGCCATGATGGAAAAACCGGGTATGACAGTGTCGCGCTGGATTGACGGCGTGCTTGACCCGAATGAGACCATCGATCAGGATTCAAACCTGAAAGCTATCGTATTTTGGGGGCATGCGCCGAACTCGCAGACCCGCGGACCTGAGATGAAAAAAGCGATGGAAAAGGTCGACATGATGGTCATCATCGACCCATACCCGACCGCTTCAGCCGCGATGCCTGATCGCAAGGATGGCGTTTACCTGCTTCCGGCCTGTACTCAATTTGAGACGAGTGGCTCCGCAACTGCGTCAAATCGTTCTATCCAGTGGCGCGAACGCGTGATTGCACCATTGTTTGAGTCGCAGACTGATCACGCGATCATGTATGCATTCGCGAAGAAATTTGGCTTTGCGGAACAGTTCGCCAAAAACTGCAAGATTGTCAAGCCGGACGGCGACAAGAAGTGGGAAGAGCCGCAGATCGAGGACATCCTTCGCGAAATCAACAAGGGCACCTGGACCATCGGCTATACCGGCCAATCACCCGAGCGCCTCAAGCTTCATATGAAGCACATGAACACGTTCGATCCGAAAACGCTCAAAGCAAACGGCGGCCCCTGTAACGGTGACTACTTCGGTTTGCCGTGGCCATGTTACGGAACGCCGGAGATGAAACACCCTGGCTCTCCGAATCTGTACGACACATCCAAACACGTGATGGATGGCGGCGGCAACTTCCGGGCCAACTTCGGTGTCGAGCGGGACGGCGTCTCGCTGCTCGCGGAAGATGGCTCGCACTCGAAGGGGGCGGACCTGACGACCGGTTACCCCGAACTTGATCATGTCTTGCTCAAGAAGCTCGGCTGGTGGGACGAGTTGACCGAGGCCGAGAAAAAAGGTGCGGAAGGCAAGAACTGGAAGACTGACCTGACCGGCGGACAGATTCGTGTGTTTATGAAGAATCACGGCTGCCACCCATTTGGCAATGCCAAGGCGCGGGCGATCGTCTGGAACTTCCCTGATGCCATTCCGCAACATCGCGAACCGCTGTATGGCACCAGCGCTGAACTGGCCAAGTTGTATCCGACCCATGCCGACAAGGGCGGTGCTTTCTGGCGCGTCAAGACCTTGTACAAATCGGTTCAGGACAAGGCTATTGCTGACAAGGTCTACGAGAAATTCCCGCTGGTCCTGACCTCCGGGCGTCTTGTCGAATACGAGGGGGGCGGTGAGGAGACGCGGTCGAATCCGTGGCTGGCTGAACTGCAACAGGAAAACTTCATCGAGATCAATACCAAAGACGCGAATGATCGCGGTGTTCGCAACAACGAATACGTTTGGGTCAAGTCGGCAACCGGCTCACAGATCAAAGTGAAGGCGCTGGTGACGGAACGTGTCGGACCAGGGACGACGTTCATACCTTTCCATTTCTCGGGATGGTGGCAGGGCAAGGACCTGCTTGAAAAATATCCGGACGGATCGGCGCCTATCGTGCGCGGCGAATCGGTCAACGTGGCCACAACCTACGGTTATGACTCGGTGACGATGATGCAGGAAACGAAAACCACGGTCTGCCAGGTAGAGCGGGCATAAGGAGAAGCACATGGCACGAATGAAGTTTATTTGTGACGCCGAGCGCTGCATCGAGTGCAACGGTTGCGTCACCGCCTGCAAGAACGAGCATGATGTTCCGTGGGGCGTAAATCGCCGCCGCGTAGTAACGCTCAACGACGGCATCGTCGGAGCGGAGCGCTCGATTTCTGTCGCCTGCATGCATTGCTCCGATGCACCCTGTCAGGCGGTTTGCCCGGTCAACTGCTTCTACAAGACCGAGGACGGTGTTGTGTTGCATGACAAGGACCTGTGTATAGGCTGTGGCTACTGCTTTTACGCATGCCCGTTCGGTGCGCCGCAGTTCCCGCAGGCGGGCGCTTTCGGGTTGCGTGGCAAGATGGACAAGTGCACGTTCTGTGCGGGCGGGCCGGAGAAGGATAGCTCAAAAGCGGAATACGAAAAGTACGGACGTAACCGGCTGTCTGAAGGCAAGCTTCCGGCCTGTGCCGAGATGTGTTCCACCAAGGCGCTGCTTGCCGGTGATGGTGACGTGCTGTCCGATATCTACCGCGAACGCGTGATGCGGCGCGGACGCGGCGGTGATTTGTGGGGACACGCAACCGCTTATGGTCGGCCCGACGCGAAGGCTTCAGGTGCTGCTCCGGCGGGCCAACCAGCGGTGCAAAAATCATGATCAAACTTCGAACGCTCTTCGCCCTGATGATCGGTGCATTGGTGCTTGCCGGTTGCGGTGAACAGCCGCAGACCATCGCGGCCAAGCCCGGTCAATCGGCCGCCAAAGCCGATGACAAGCCCTACGGACCGGGTACGCAGTTTGCTGACCGCAAAGCGTGGGAAGTCCAGTTGCGCGCGCGCGCTGAAAATCAGAATGAATACAAGCGCGTCAATTGAGCGCTGACACGACGAGTGTGAGGAGTTGTCTATGAAGCGCCTGTTTGCATCGCTTGTCGCAGCCCTGATGCTGGCATCGGTTACCGCACAGCAAAGCAGTGGTCCTGTATTGCCGCCGGCAGAGCTTGCCAAACAGGAGCAGGTGCGTGCAGTACAGCAACCGTACAACAACGCACCGGTCTGGCAGAACGCGCGTGGCGCTGTTTCCGGCTATACGAGCATTCCGGCACCGGAGGCCGGCGTCCTGATTCAGGACGGCGGCCAAAACTGGCGCGCGTTACGTAACGGCACTGTTGCGACGGCGGGCGGCTGGGCAATCGTGGCCATGATGCTCATCATTGGCGGGTTCTATGCCTGGCGGGGCACCATCCAGCTGCATGAGGCGCCCACAGGCCGCCTCATGGACCGTTTTAGCCTGCTGGAGCGCATGGCACATTGGAGCACGGCAATCACGTTCTCCATACTTGCGGTGTCCGGGCTCATCATGGCGTTTGGCAAGACACTGCTGATTCCCGTGTTCGGCTTCACGCTGTTTTCGTGGCTCGCGATCATTTCCAAGAATCTGCATAATTTTCTGGGCCCGATCTTCGTGTGCAGCATTCTGGTGATGTTCGTGGTGTTCGTGCGCGACAACATCCCGAAGGGTATTGACCTCAAGTGGATACTGAGCGCCGGCGGATTGTTCTCTGACAAACACGTACCGAGCGAAAAATTCAACGCTGGCGAGAAGCTGTGGTTCTGGGGTGGTGTCATGCTGCTGGGAATCGTCGTGGGTGTATCCGGACTCATTCTCAACTTCCCGAATTTCGGACAAACGCGCGCTACGATGCAACTGGCCAATCTGGTGCATCTCGGTGTCTCGTCGTTGTTCATGGTGGCTGCGCTTGGACATATCTACATGGGTACGCTCGGGGTCGCTGGCGCGCTGGACGCCATGAAGACAGGGCAGGTCGATGAGGCGTGGGCAAAAGAGCACCACGAGGTTTGGTACGAGCAACAAATCAAGGCCGGCAACACCGGCAAGGCAAGTGCCCTGACGCCGAATGGTCAGCGTCCGGTTGCAGTCGGAGGAGACGATTGATGAAGCTGAACTCATGGTTGGTGCTTGCGCTTGGTAGCGCCGTCACCACGCTGGCGATCGCCAAGTTGCCAACGCCGGTTTTGACAGACGAGCAGAAGGCAAAAGCAGCTGAAGCCAAAGAGAAGGCTGCCGAGGCAGCAAAGAAAGAAGCAACGGACCTCGGGCGCTATCAGGACAAGAGTGCTGATCGCTATTTCCGGGAGATGAAGGCCGCTGGCAAGACCGTACCGCCTTCGAGTTGGGTGCCGCCCGCACCACCCGCTGCGGTGGCTGCGCCTGCTGCGGCGGCGCCGGCAAAGGCTGCGCCAGTGGCGCCAGCACCCGCCAAGAAGGCCTGAGTGCGACCACCGCTATAATTCTTGGTTCCGGAGAGGTGGCAGAGTGGTTGAATGTACCTGACTCGAAATCAGGCGTACCGCAAGGTATCGGGGGTTCGAATCCCCCCCTCTCCGCCACAGACCAAAGCTAAAGCCCTGATTTTCGGGGCTTTTTTGT
>CAYMSY010000009.1:0-23475 GCA_964393195.1 uncultured Alcaligenaceae bacterium
CGAGCCAGACAGAGCCCATGCCGCCCTGCCCGATTTCGCGCTCCAGCACGTAAGGGCCGACGTGCATGCCCGCCGCAAGGGCATCGCGTGTTGCGTCGCCGGAACGCGAACGAACCGGCACAGAGGCGGGACTCACCAGAAACGCCGTCTCCATGTTCGCCTGCCGCGCCAGCATGTCCGCGAGGTAAGGTTGCAATGCGGCATGAGGGCCGGTCGCAAGATCTGCGAGCCAGCGCGTGCGCGCCTCCCCCTCAAGGTCAAGCGCGCGATCCATCAGATCGGACAGCGTTTTCATCGCTTGCAGCGTCAGTTCCACGCGCAGAGTCCCCCGGTTCGACAGTAGTTGTTCGGTTGTGCAGGCGTACAAATAGTTTAGCCGTGCCTCCGCACAGACGGCAGGGATGCTCCGTTTACGCCACCGATTAGGCAATGTCCGAGTTCATCCACCGATCACGTAAGGCAGGTTGAGCGCGCCATTTCTCATGTTGTCGGAGGCGTTCGTTTCTCTCTCTTCAAGGAATTCACGATGAAACTCAAGTACATGATGATCCTCGCCGGATTGCTGGTCGGCGCCGCACCCGCAATGTCATTCGCCGCCTGTAGTCCCGCTTGTGGCGCCGGCGAAGTCTGCCGCATCACGTCGCAGGGACCGCCCACGGTTTACCAGTGCAAGAAGGAAACCGCGACCTACGGACGCAGCCCGACCGGACCGCGCGCCGTTCAGGGCGCCGGTGGTACGGGAGGCGCCTCGATGGCACGCTCGGCCGGCCCCAACAACAAGAATGCCAAGGCCAACGTGGCCCCGAAACGCAGCATTCAGTCCCCGCGCGATGTAGCGTCGGGACAGGCCACCGGTCGCCGCCAGCACAAGCCCTAGTCGGCGCCTGATTGGCTGCGGTAGTGCTCGTGTCGCGCGCACTGCCGCAGCGGCCTATTCGCCCTCGCCGCGCTTGTTGCGCTGTTTGTCGCCGTCGCGACGCATGACTTCAGCGACGATCCGGAAGCAGCAGGTGGCGACTGGCCATAGCCGTCCGATTTATCTCGCCAGCACCATCAGCTTTTTCCTTAAATGCCCATTTAATGCAGCATAAGCAGGAAATAAGGCTTAAGTCGACTTTTGCGTTAATCGGCATCCAAGCCCTTATTGGTTGTGCTTTTCATGAAATAGCTGATTCGCCCCAAGTCTCTTGTAACAGTCTGTTTCCGATGTCGTTTTCGGGGACGCGAAGCCGTAAAACACAGCAAGCCCCCGCGCCGTTTTGCTCATTTTCTGCGGGGGTTCGTTTTTTTTGAAAACGGCAGTAGCCTACCTCCGACCCAACCGATGCACTCGTCGTCCGCCACCCGCCACACCGGCTACCGCTTGCAGCGAACGCACCGTTGGCACGCCACTGCGGTTGTTATCTTGACGAGCATGGTTGGGTTCGTGACGATCACTGCCAGCACAGAAGCCGTTGCCCAGACAAGTGCCGAGATGACCGCGGCGCTGCACGGGGAACTGCGCACCGAGCTGCGTGCGCACTTGAAGAATCCGGAATTCAGCCTCGACCGCAAGCCGGAATACGTCGTGACCGATCCGGCCATCGTTGAGCCGGCGATTGATCAGGCGCTCAAGTACCTCGACCTGACCCGAGCGCTCTCGGCGACCGACCGCGAAGACATCCGGCGGCGCGCAGTCAGCGCGTACAAAAACGGGCTCGCGACGCCGACGGGATTGCGTATTCTCGAAGGCCTCATCGCGGATCGTTTTGCCCATCCACGCACGACTCGCGAAGCCGGTCCGGACGACAAAGGCATTTCGGTGACGCTCGATTTCGGGCGCATGCCGGGGACGCTGCGCGCAGATTTCTTCGGTCCCTACCTCGCTGCCGACGGTCCCGATTTTGAGCGTGGATTGCCAACCAGCGTTTTCCTCGCGAACATGATCGCGAACGCCGCGCTCGACGATCCTGCGGCTGCAAGACTCGTCCTCAATATCGGGCTGCCGCTGCACCGACGAAACGGCAGCCTCACGCTCAGCTATGTGCGTGACACGCCGGCACGTGGCTACGGCAGCATCGGCGTGCGCGCGCAACGCGTCGCCGGACTGGTCGGCCCGTACGGAACACGCGTGATTGATGATGACTTTGGTCCTTACACCAGCGGCCGTTTCAGCCTTTACGAAGACTGCACGGAACTGGCCTATCGCCCACAGTCATCGGCGATGGCCGAGCGACTGCGCGCACTCGCGAAAAAGTGCAGTGGCTACGGCGAACCGGGACGGCCACAGTGAGCCGCGATCGCACACCATTTTTCAACGGAGGAAACTGTCATGGCCCACTCGTCCCACACATCCCGCTTAATCAGTCGTTTCGGCGTAACCACCGCGCTGGTCGTGCTCGTCACCGCCAGCGCCCTCGCAGGCGCGAGCGCGAACGCCGCCAGCAGCACCAGCAAGACTTACAGTAGTTCCGGCAAGCAGGTATCGAAGTCAACCACCACCGGCAACACGACAAGACACACGTCGACCAGCGGCCGTTCGCTCGGCAAATCGACAACCACGGGCAATACCACGCGCCACGTCAACGCATCGGGCAAATCTGTCGGCAAGTCGGTCACCTCAGGCAACACCACAAAAACCTACAACGCACAGGGCAAGCTGGTCGGCAAGTCCACCACCAGTGGCAACACCACCACGCATCGCGACGCGTCAGGCAAGAAGGCCGGTACGACCAAACGTAGCTAGGAATCGCGGCATGTCCGAGTTGCGTGCCGGCTGCCGTTAGACAGGGAGCGGGGATGACCCCGCCCGACTATGGAGCCTGCATGAAAAACTCTGTGAAACTCGCGCTTGCCGGTCTGTTCGCCGCCATCACGGGGCTCGCGGCGATGCCGTCATTCGCTGACTGCAACCCGCCGTGCCGCAACGGCAAAGTCTGCCGCTACGACTCGACACACAACCCACCGTTCTTTTGCCGCAGACCGCCGACGGCACAGTCAGCGCCCGTGACGGCCCGCAACGCTGGCCCAGGAGCGCTTCAGGTCGCGAACCCGCAAACGGCGAAGAGCGCCAATTTGGGTGATACCGCAACGCACGAGGTCGGGCATCGCGGCGTCAAGTCGCAGAGACCCCGAAACAACGCTGCCGCGCAATACAACCCGAAAGAATTGGGCGTTGACCGAGCTCGTGCTGGCAACTGCTTTCGCGAAGGCGGCGTGAATGACACCACCCATAAACGCTCTGCTGGCTCGGCAGCCTGCTAGTCTGGCTAACCGCCCAGCTCCGCCAGCGCTGCGTCGAAACTCGCCTTGTCCGCGAGCGACAGGCATTTGACGTCCGGCGCGATGCGTTTGACCATGCCTGCGAGCACTTTGCCGGGGCCGCACTCGATGATGTGCGTTACGCCTTGTGCGGCAATTTTCTCGACGGTTCCGATCCAGCGTACCGGTTTGAAGAGTTGGTCGGCGAGCACCGCGCGGATGGCGGCGGCATCGCCCGCCACGTCTACGGTGGCGTTGTGAATCACTGCAATCTGCGGTGCGGCGAATTGCGTGGCGTTGAGTGCGGTGGCGAGCGCTTCGGCCGCCGGCCGCATGAGTTCGCAATGGCTCGGCACGCTCATTGGAAGCAGCATCGCGCGCTTGGCGCCGGCTTCCTTGGCAAGCACGATGGCGCGCTCGACGGCCGTCTTGTGACCGCCAATCACGATCTGGCCCGGTGCGTTGAGGTTGCAGCAGGAAACGACTTCGCCCTGGCTCGCCTTTTCGCAGACTTCCGCGAGCGGGCCGGGTTCGATGCCAAGCACGGCCGCCATGCCGCCAACTCCGGCGGGAACGGCATCCTGCATGGCTTGTGAGCGCGCCTTCACGAGCTTCATGGCCGAGGCGAAATCGAGCGAACCGGACACGACCATCGCAGCGTATTCGCCAAGGCTGTGACCGGCGACCATGACCGGTTTCGGGCCGCCCGCAGCAAGCCAGGCGTTCCACACGGCCACATCGGCCGCAAGCATCGCGGGTTGCGTGTTGGTCGTGATGTTGAGGTCTTCCGCTGGGCCGTTGGCGATCAGTGCGGTGATCGAAGCGCCAAGCGCCGCGTCGGCCGCTGCCATCGTTTCATCAATCTGCGCGAGTCCGGCATAGCCCGCCATCATGGCCACTGATTGCGAGCCTTGACCCGGAAAAACGAATGCGATTTTCATAATGGCTTTCCCCTGAAAGCCCCATTTCATAGGGGCTGGTGACGAATTTTGCTTATTGTCGACTTTATGCGTTTTCCGCGTTTGAGCCCATTTTGAATGCGGCTTTCACGAAAAAGCTACCACCGGATCAGCGCGCTGCCCCAGGTGAATCCACCGCCCACGCCGACGGTCTGCACCACGTCGCCGGGCTTGATACGGCCATCGCGAACGGCAGTGTCGAGCGCCAGCGGAATCGACGCGGCCGAGGTGTTGCCCTGGCCCTGCACCGTCACGATGGTCTTCTCGGGTGCGACGCCGAGCTTTTTGCCGGTGGCGTCGATGATGCGCGTATTGGCCTGATGCGGCACCAGCCAGTCAATGTCCGCCGCCGTCATGTTCGCCATCGCGAGCGTTTCGTTGCAGACGTCAGCCATCACGTTGACGGCCATCTTGAACACCGCCTGGCCGTCCATGTGCACATGCGGGTCGCCATAGACGACGCCGTTCCTGACATGGCCGGGCACGTTGAGGATCGCACGGCGACTGCCATCCGCATGCAACTTGGTCGCGAGGATGCCGGGCGTCTGCGAATGCGTCAGCACCACCGCGCCTGCGCCATCGCCGAACAGCACGCAGGTGGTGCGGTCCTTCCAGTTCAGTATCCGCGAATAGATTTCCGCACCACTCCCCCGCGCATGCTTGTACTGTCCGCTGGCAACCATCTTGTCGACGACCGACAGCGCGTAAACAAATCCCGAACATACCGCCTGAATGTCAAACGCAACAGCGTTTTTGGCACCCAGCTTGTCCTGCACTATACAGGCCGTGCTCGGAAAGATGACATCCGGCGTGGTCGTGGCAACGACGAGCAGGTCAATGTCGGCAGCGGTGAGGCCCGCTGCGGCCAGCGCGCGTGTTGCTGCGGTCACCGCGAGATCGCTGGTTTCTTCGCCATCAGCTGCGATGTGCCGCGAGCGAATGCCGGAGCGCGTGCGGATCCATTCGTCCGACGTGTCGACAATCTTCGACAAGTCGTCGTTGGTGAGAATTTTTTCCGGCAGGTAGCTGCCGGTGGCGATGATCTTGGTGAACACAGGCGCTGGATCGGCTTTGAGGCGTTTAATTCGCGGCGGGATTCAGGGATTTAACCAGCAATGCGTCCGATGCAGAAACGCACGGCAAGAGCGGGCGAACGGTGTCTAACTGTCGCTAACGGCGACCGGTGTTGACGACGGACTGGCCGCACTCAGTGCCGCCACGCGCTCGGTCAGCTCGGCGATGAGGTCGTGTCTTGCCTCTTCATACGCGCGCTCGATCGCGTTGGCGAAGCCCATAATGTCGGTGCCACCATGACTTTTGACGACGATGCCACGCAGCCCGAGCAGCGTCGCGCCATTGTGCTGCGACGGGTCAACGCGTGACTTGAAGCGCTTGAGAATCGGGTAGGCGAGCGCAGCGACACCCTTGGTGAAAATGTTCCGCGAGAATTCCTCGCGCAACATCTGCCCCATGAGCTTGGCGATGCCCTCGGACGCCTTGAGCGCCACATTGCCAACAAAACCGTCACAGACAACGACATCAGCGGTGCCGCGAAACACGTCGGTACCTTCGACATTGCCGATGAAGTTGAGATCGGTCGCACGGATCAGCTCTGCAGCTTCCTTGACGATGTCGTTGCCCTTGATTTCCTCTTCGCCGATGTTGAGCAGGCCGACGGTCGGGCGCTCCTTGTCGGTGAGCGCAGACGACAACGCCGCGCCCATGATCGCGAATTGGCGCAGGTGCTCGGCCGTGCAATCGACATTGGCACCAAGGTCCAGCATCAGCACGCCGCCGTCGCCGTCCTTGCCGTGGCCTTTGTGCGTCGGCAACAGCGAAGCAATCGCCGGACGATCGATACCCGGGAGGGTCTTGAGGACGAAGCGCGCGGTCGCCATCAGCGCGCCGGTGTTGCCCGCGCTCACGCAGGCGTCGGCCTGGCCGTCTTTCACGGCATTGAGCGCGAGGCGGAGGCTCGAATTTTTCTTGTTCTTGAGTGAGAGCGCCGGCGACTCGTCCATGCCTACGACCTCGGTCGCGACGACTTGCGTCACGCGCCCGGAAACGGCGGCTGGAATGGATTTGCCGACAAGCGCCAGCGACGACTCAAGGCCGACCAGCACGAGCTGTGCGTCGGGGCGCTTCGAGAGAAACAGGGCGGCGGCGGGCAGCGTAACTGCCGCGCCATGATCGCCGCCCTCGACGTCAATCGCGATGCGCACTGTTTGCGCATTCATGGCCATTGACGAACCAGGACGATTTATTCGTCGGCTTTGGTCTGAACGACTTTCTGGCCGCGGTAGAAACCGTTCGGGCTGATGTGGTGACGGCGATGAACTTCACCGGTCGTCGGCTCAACGGCCAGATGCGGCGCGGTGAGGAAATCATGAGCGCGGTGCATGCCGCGTTTTGACGGGGATTTTTTATTCTGCTGAACGGCCATGATGGACTCCTAACGTAACTTTATCAATGAAATTCGTGGGTGCGCGGCGTACTGTCAGCCTCACACTTCGGGCATCTCGGCACATAGGGCACCGAGAGCAGCAATTCGTCTTCTACCAGTTCCAGCGCCGAGGTTTTTTCGCTTGCCTCGATGCTCTCGAACACTTCGTCATCCCAACTCGCAAGTTCCGCCGCGTCACGTGCCACGTGAATCGTGGACTGCGAATCCACCGCCATGTCAAACGCCGCACCGCAGGACTGACAGGTCAAACCGATTGACCCCGTCACCGACACCGCGAACCCGGCCCGACCACTGCTGCCAGCGTCAAGACCGCGTACTGCGCCTGACATCACGCCAACCCTGACATCGCCATCCGCAGCCCGCTCAAGCATCAACGCCGAGAGCGGTCCGTGAATCGCATATCCTTGCCGGGCAAATTGCGATGCATTCTGGCGAAATTTCCAGTCTGCCTCGGTCACTTGCTTGTTATCTTTGGCTGCCAACGGTTTCCTGTGTCCTGCTCCCGCACTGCCCCGGGACAGAAGCCCCGAAAAAGCCTTGGAAGTCAGAGAGTTAGCCGGAAAGACGAAAGCCCACGATTATAGCCATTTTCGGCGGGCCGCGCCAGAAAACCCAGCCCGCCATGCAACGCCCCCTTATCCTTGCCTCCACCTCCCGCTATCGTCGTGAACTGCTCGAACGGCTCGGACTCCCCTTTTCCGTCGAAAAACCGGAGGTCGACGAAACCCAGCGGCATGATGAATCGCCGCTCGCCAATTGCCGTAGACTGGCTCTGGAAAAGGCCTCGGCGGTAGCCACCCGACATCCCGACGCAATGGTCATCGGTTCCGACCAGGTGCTTGACCTCGACGGTGAAGCCCTGTCAAAACCCGGCGATTTCGCCACCGCCCTGTCGCAGCTCAAACGCTGTCAGGGGCGGACGCTGCATTGCCACACTGCGCTGTGCCTGCTCTCGCCGAACCGGGAGCCACTGATCGACGTGGTTGACACAGAGATCGCCTATCGCACTTTGCCGGATTCGGCGCTGATAGCCTATCTGGAGCGCGAGCAGCCGTTCGACGCGGCAGGGGCCGTCAAGGTCGAGACCGCCGGGATCACCCTGTTGCAAGCCGTCAGCAGCGATGATCCCTCGGCAATCATCGGCCTGCCGTTGATCCGGTTGACCGATTTCCTGCGCGAGCTGGGTGCACTATGACTGCCTCGTCCCGATCCGATGCACGGCAAATGGGCAATTTGTATCTGGTGCCCAACCTGCTGGGCGTGTCAGCCCCCGAAGACGTGCTGCCAGCACGCACGATTGCGACCGCGCAACGGCTGTCCCATTTCGTCGTTGAAACCCCCAAAGTAGCCCGCGCTTTCCTCAAGACCCTGTCGCCGGACCGGGTGATTGCCGACATCGCCATGGTCGCCTGCCAACCCGCTGCGGCGGCCGTTGACCAATGCACCGCGTGGCTCAAGACCGGCATCGACGTGGGCGTCATTTCCGACGCTGGCTGTCCCGGCATGGCAGACCCTGGCGCAGTTTTCGTCTCGCTGGCGCACCGCCTCGGCGCACCGGTCGTGCCGCTGGTGGGACCGTCATCGCTACTTCTGGGGCTGATGTCAAGCGGCTTCGACGGCCAGCATTTCACGTTTCATGGCTACCTGCCGAATAAGCCTGCCGAACGCGTGGTTGCTTTGAAAGCGCTCGAACGGGAGGTGATTCGGTCCGGCGCGACGCAGCTTTTCATCGAGACGCCTTATCGCAACAGCACCATGATCGCCGCAATCAAAGCAACGCTCGGCAGTGAAGTAGCACTTTGCGTTGCACAAAATCTGGCGGCCACGACCGAGCAGGTGTGCAGCAAGGCGGTTGCGAAATGGTCACAGACCGATATCGAATCCTTCGAATCGCGCTCACCCGCTCTCTTCCTGCTGGGGCGGATTAGTCGTTCCTAACCACCACCCAATCAAATCTATGACGGAGATGAACTCTCCGGCAGCCGATGGGCGCGCATCAAATCGTTCCAGCGGGCGTCGCGTCGCAAGTCGTCAAAACTTGGATCCACGCCGGCGCATATGAAATTGAAATCCGGCTCATCGGCTGATTCGCGCAACCAGCGAAATGCGGCGTCTGGTTCACCGCGACGGCAATCAATCATCGCGAACAGATAGGGCGACACATACTGGCGCGACCGCATTTCGTGCAATCGCTCAATCATCGCCGTCACAGCGGTCGCATTGCCCAGCAACGCATGCGCCTGAGCTGAACCAGCCCAGCCAATCGGGTGATCAGGAACGTCGTTGACTGCTTTCTGGTAACCGGCCAGCGCACGCGCGCCATCTCCCAGACAAAGATGTGCGGCGCCAATGAGTGTGGTGGCTATCAGGTTTCCGGGGTTGACCTCCAGCACGTCCTCCCAAAGGTCGATCGCCTGCTCAAAACGGCGCTGGTAGAAAGGTACCAAACCCCGTTGAACGCGGATATGTACGTCAAGCGGATCGATCTGCTGCGCCACTGCAAACGCATGCTCGGCGTCATTGAACCGGGCTTGATAGAGCAGTCCAAAGGCATGTACGTGATGCGGATACGGCAAACTCGGTGCGTTCGTGATGCCCCGTACAAAGTGCCGTTCTGCGCTGGGCCAGTCGTGATCAAGCATCAGTGCAATCTGACCTGCGACGGCGTCCGCTTCACCAAACTGTGCATCGCTCGCAAGCGCGGCAAGCGCAGCCTGCCGAGCCTTCGGTAGCGACTCACGCACCGACAACGCCCCCATACCGGCAAGCGCCAACCACGCTCTCGCGAGCCCGCAGAGCGCATGAGGCGATGAGGGCGACCGATCTGCGAGCTGCGAAAATAGCGTTGTTGCGGTCCGATAACCGACGATAGTTCGCTGCTGAAAAGCGATTCGGGCCCGATCAAAAAGATCACTGTCGGATACGGTGGCGAAAGAACGGGTGGGCACCACCGGCAATACGCTTTCAGCTACTCGCGATCCAAGCAGCGCCTGAACCAGCGCGACTGACACACGATCAGGCAGTGCAAATCGTTCCTGCTGTTCCGATTGAAAGCGATCCTCCCACAGTCGTCGTCCGGTATGCGCATCGACAGCACGTACGCCGACTGCATAGCCGCTCTGCTGCACCGTAACCTCCCCCTCAATCAGGATGCCCGCATCAAGCTGACGGGCGAACAGATCCGGGCTGGCGATCTTGCGATTGAAATGAAACGCAGACGTTCGCGCTACGACGCGAAGCCCGATCGTCCTTGCCAACGAATCAGTGATGTCATCGGTCAAGCTGTCGCACCATTGCTGGACGTCGGGTTCGTTGACCTGACTCGCAAACGGCAACACAACAATCCGTGGCATCGACGCCACACCCGCCCCGGATTCCGATGGACGCTGGACGATCGCAGGCACGTAGCTACCTGGACGTAAGCCAATGACAAACTTCGAGGTGCGCCCTTCCGTTTCGTAGTGCCTTGCCAGTCGCGCCCGCAGGCGTCTGGCCTCTACCCTCACAATGGTGTCAATTGACGGATCGAAGCTATGTGCTGCGCGGCCAAATACCGCAACGCCGAGCGAAATTTCCTTGAGGCTTGATGCCTTGCCGTCAAGCCATTGTTCGACGAGATAGCGCAAGAACTGGCGATGCCTGGGGGATGCGCTGAATTCACGGCTTTTTTCAACCGCATCAAGCTCAGCCCGGACGAGGTCTGAGGCTACCGGATCAGACATGCCGCCGGCCTGATTTGACGCCTGCCCCCAAGAAGCGCCGAAACATTCGTTTCAACACTTTCTGAGTCAGGTACCGACGCCGATGTCACCTGCATGTCACCCCCGCCACGTTGCCTTGGCGAAAGCCATTCTACAGAATGAAATTTGGCAAGTGTCCGTGGTGCGTTTGGTCTATGCGTTTCTCTGCTCACGGTTTGACGCAATCGCGCTGGTTACAGGCCGTGGTCATGTTGTGCGGATTGTGGATCACCTCCGCTGCATGGGCAGACCCTGCTGATGCGGCAGATCCAAGGGTCATCGCGCTGGCCAACAGTCTGGGCAATTCGCCCGTTGCAATTCACCAATACGTTCGCGACAACGTTGGCGTCGAAATTTACGCTGGCAGCCTGCGCGGCGCGCGCGGCACGCTCGCCAGCAAGGCCGGCAATCCGCTGGATCGCGCCAGTCTGCTGATCGCGTTGCTCAAGGCCGCCAATCCGGCGATTGAGGCCCGCTACGCGCAAGGCATGTTGTCGAGTACCGATGCGACCGCACTGGTGAGCCGCATGTTTGGCGATCCGTCACGCATTATCGGCTGCGACAACCCGGCGCCGGCATTCAACGCAAACACGCTGATTGCCGAGGCGCAAAACCACACCTGGGTGGAATACCGAGTCGGCCCCAGCGGCGCTTACACCGCGCTAGACACAGCGTTTACGGGGGCCGCGGTCAATCAGACCTTTGCCACAGCGACGCAAACGTTTACCAGCATCCCGCTGTCCCTGCGGCACACCGCACGCATCCGCCTCGAAGTGGAGACCTTCACGCAGGCGGCGGCCGCCTTCGGCCTTGCCATCGGCACCAACATCGTCCTGGATCGCACTTTTGAATCCGCCGATCTGGTCGACAAACCGGTCACGGTCAGCCACTTCACCAATGCGTTCTCACCACCTGCCATCGCCATCGGTGCTACCCAGAACACCTATTCGCCATATCTGACGGTAGGCGACAGTCAGTCCGCGTTGGTTAACTATCAGGTCATCCGCGGCATCGACTACAGCGAAATCATCACCAATTTCCCGTTGGGAAATATTCTGGTGACTGGCATTTTCGTGATAGTCGATATCACCGATGCCGCCGGCCAAACCCAGTCGTACCGTCGTCCAATGCTCGACCGAATTGGCTACGCCACCCGCGTGTCGGGCGGGCCGGTCAGCGTCGATCCGCTGAGCCTCACTCGTCCGGCGGTAGGCGAGCTGGATTTGATGACGATCTCGATCGCACCGTCGCGTCAGGCGCTGGATGACTTTTCTGCCCGCAAGTCCCGCCTGCAGACGCTGCAGGCGCAGTTGGCGATACTCACACCGCTGGTACAGGGCCTGCCGCCTCCTGGCTTACGCGATGCAAGCCAGGAGGCCATCGCCCGCGATGGTGTCAACACCAGCCGCTTCGCGATGATCGCCAGCCACGAGATTGCCCTCGCCTCGTTCCTGGGAGCTGCCGACCGTCAGGTGGATGAACAGTCCCTGCGCACACTGGTCAAGGCCTACATCGTGTCGCCGCGGGTCACGATTGCGCAGACGCGCCTGAAAAATGACGCGCTGGTGACCTCGATGGACATCCGCAAGAATGACCTGCGCGTGATGCCGCTGCCGGGTATCTCAGTGTTAAACGGGCGCAACTTTGAGCGCAATCGCGGCCTCGGTGAATCCGTACTTGAGGGACAGGTGTTGTCCAGCCTGACGGGCGACCCGGACCGATCGGTTTCTTCGGTGCTAAGCAATCAAACCGATGCCGCACGCTACCGGCCAGTGACCAGCGTCAATCTGGCGGTGCTCGACTCCCTCAACCTGTCGGCCGAGGCGAAGTACCGCATCGAGGACGCCGTGCGGGCGGGGCGCGTGGTGCTGACCCCGATCGACCCGGTTACCGTGAGCGGCACGCCGGTAACAGCCTGGCTTGAGACCGATCCCAGCACCGGCTACACCATCAGCACGCTGGAGGACGGCTCGCACGGCGCCTTCGTCGAATATGTATTCGCGGTGTCGGCATCCATCTCGTCGTCGCAAGCGTCCGTGTTCGGGCAACTGATCGGCCGGGTCAACGCAGTGGGCGTGTTCGGCATCGCGCTCACCTCTGCAATTCTTGATTCCATCGTCCAACAGCGCCCGTTTTCCGATCTCGGGCAGCAGCTCCGCAACACGCTGGCGCCCATCCTCAAGGGCGTGATGCAATCGATCAAGGCGGAGCTTGATCTGATGGGCTTGCTGCAAATCGAGCTCGAGGGCCCCGGCGGCATCGTCAAGGAAATGGTCACCGGACTCATTGAGGGCCTGGACGATATGACGAAAATGTTTGCAGGCGAAAACGGCGATCCGCCATTGCCGCGCCTGCTGTTCTCGTCTGCCGTGCCAGCGCTACCCGCGCCACAACCACCAGGAACCACGGCGGGCCTAAGCATCACAGCCGCGATTGACAACCGATTCACGCTGCCATTCGCGGGCTCCGAATTCGCCTCGGTATATCTGGTGAAGGCGGTCAACACCGGGCCTGTTGCCGACACGTTCCGTTTCGGCTCGAGCGGTGGTGGCGCGGGCCTCAGCGTGACGGACGTGCGCTACGTGTGGCCGGTGGTACGCATCGCGGCAGGCGCGACTTTTGAGTTTCACGTCTGCATGGCCCCCAACCTCGCGGTCCCACCGGCAGGCACCACCGCCGGCATCGACATCTCCGGGACCAGTACCACGGCGCCACTGGTCACGACGACCTTCAGCGGCACCTTCACCACGCCTGCCAGCACCGCGCTATCAATGCGGGTGCTGCCCAACCCGCAGGCCGCCCTGCCCGGTGCCACGCTGCCGCTCACGCTCACGCTGGACTCGCGTGGCAACCAGGCCACCACTGTCATGCTCACAACGCAATCGTCTGCAGGTTTGACGGTGACCGGGGTGCCTGCCTCAGTCACATTGGCGGCGGGTGAAAGCCGCTCGTTTCCTATCAGCGCCGCAGTCAGTAGCGGCGCTACGCCTGGCATTGATCTCGCTGCCGTCATCTCCGGCAATTTCGGTGCGACGGTGCCGGCGCGAGCCTACGTCACGGTATCGGTTACGTCTGCGATCGCACAGTGCCTCGCGCCGTCCTCCATTGCGGCTGCCCGCATTGGTCGCGACAACCTCGCCGCCGTGCTCGGTGCGATGGCTAACGACGTCGACGCGCTGGCCGCACAACCCGCGTCCGACACGCGCCGCCAGGAGGTGTTGACCAAAATCGACGCCGCCATCGCTCAGCTTAATGCACCATTCCTCACTGCGCTGGTCCCCGCGCTCACCGCAGCACGCGCCACGCTCGCCGCTGCGAGCACGGCGTCCGTAGGCACAGCGCTGGCGAATCTCGACACCCAGTTCTGCGCGCTGCGCGCCGCGCTTGATGCAGCCTACAACAATGCCTTCCGCGTCTATCTCTCGCCGGCCATCGCCACCGCGTTGCCCAACCAGAGTACGCGCGTCAATGTCAACATCTACAACGACACGGCCAACCCGCGTGCGGTCAACCTGTCGATTGCCGGGGTACCCGCTGGCGTCACCGCGACATTCAACGCGACCCGCGTCGTGGTGCCTGCCAACTACCGCACCAACGCCTCCCTGCCCGAGGCGTACGTCACGTTTAGCAACAGCGGGGCCGCGCAGGCCTTTGAGTATCAGCTGATCGTCACGCCGGAGGACGATCCGGGGAGCACGAAGTCGACCACCGGCCAGTTCAGCGTCAGACCCGAGATTGTGCGGGTGGTGGACGTGAGCCTGAGCCCGGCCTACGGTGCCGCTGGTACCAGTTTCACGCCCACCGTGCGCCTGCTGAGCGCCGTGAATGACGTTCGGGTGGTCAATCTGCGCCATCAGGTGAAAAATCGCAACGGCACGGCGATGACTTTTCCGTCGGGCGTTACCACAGTCAGCTTTGCTCCGGGCGACAACGTGTTGACGACCGCCATGACACCGTTCGCGACCACCGGTTTTCCCGACGGTCCATACACCGTCGAGGTGATTGCGACGGACGCCACCGACACGCCCATCCCCGGTGCGACAGGCGTTGGCACCCTGTTCGTTGGGCAACCGTTCGCTGCCAACCTGAGCATTACGCCATCAGTGCTTTTGCCGGGCAATAGCACGGTGAACGTCGCGCTGAACCTTGACCACAGTCTTGTGGCGCAGCAAAGCCTCACGCTGCGCAGCACACTGGCAATGGCCGCCAGCCCGATCTCGTTCGCGCAAAACGGCAACTTCCTCTACGTCTGTCAGAGCACGGCCGTCACGATTGTGGATGTGAGCAACCCGGACAGTCCGGTGAACGTGGGATCGTTCGCCAGCGCCGTGCTCACCAATGGCGCAGCCAGCGGCTACGACAACGTCAATTGCAGCGCCTACAACGGCCGCCTGATCGTTGGCTTCGATCAGAGAGTCCCCGACCGTTCGGGCTACCAGACACTCGCGGTGTACGACATCTCGGGCGCCAATGCAACCGGCCCGGTGCTGCTGTCGCCCGTGCCGATCGACACCGGCAAACGCTTCGGCAGTGCGCTGCAATTCGTCGGCACCGATGCCTACATGACGACCGCACTGTTCGTCTACAACCCGTTCTCGAACTTCATCTTTGAACAGCATGGCAATCTGCTCAAGTTCGACTTCTCTTCGCCCAACTCGCCCACACTCACGGGTGGGCTGTTCCCGGCAGGCGCTGGCAATCCACCTGAGAATCAGTCCGAAACCGGTGGCCCGCACTACGTCCTCGGCACCACGCCGCACAGCAGCACGCGTGCGCTCCTCGCCACCACCTCGGGCATCAGTGATTTCTCCAATGGGGTGGGCCGCCTGCTGACCGTCGACACCTCGCAGCTCGCCAGCAATTGCCCCGGACTCAGCAACCCCTGCGTGCTGTCGACGCTGGATATTCCGCAGGCGCGGCTGCTGCTCGGCGTGGCGCATCGGGGCAGTGCAGCGGTCGCCACCGGCGACACCCAGGGGCAATACGATCTCAACAGCGGCTACACCGGCAACCTGACGCTGTCGGCCATCAATCTGGCCAATCCATCTGCCCCCGTGCTCAGCAGCACCGTGGTCACCCCGCTGGTGCACAACGAGACGAGCGCCTGCAATCCTGCGACACGGAAGGGCTATTCGTCGATGCGGGCCTTGACCAACAATTACTACGCCATCGGTGCTTACAACGCGGCGTCCTGCACTTGGGTGCTGGTGCTGATCGACGCTAACGATCCGCTCAATCTGCGCTACATCCCTTACGACGTGCCGGACACGATCCGCTCGTTTGTACTCAATGGCAATCTGCTCTACGCCATCACGGCAAGCTCGGTGCTGGTGTTTGACTACACAGCCATCACTGGCCCATCGGTGACCGCCACGGTGGTGGTGCCCAAAAACACGGGCGTGACACTGGTGCCCAATTCGTTCAATCTGGCGCCGTCGTCAATCAGCAGCACCGCCAGCAGCGACACCTACACCTGGCTGCAACCGAGCGTCACACCGATCACCTGGCAAGCCAGCGTGAGCAACATGCAGCCGGGCAGCGGACGGGTGATCGCCAACGGTGGTTCGGTCGCCTTCACGCTACCAGCGCTGGGCTCCGGCAGTCTGCCGCTGGCGCCTGCCGTCGCGACGGCAAATCACATCATCACCGTCTCGGCGTCGACACCACCGCTCGTGGCCGTGGGTGCCCCGGCGACCTATGTGGTGAGCCTCACCAACCCGAGCGTAACCGGCCCGATCACCTATACGCTCAGCACGGAGGGTATCCCCGCCAGCTGGGTAAAGACGCTGGCGCCGGGCTTGACGGTGGCTGCGGGCACCACTGCCACCACGCCGCTGGTGGTTCAGTCACCGATTGGTCAAAGCGGTGGGGCGATTGACTTCCGCGTGGTTGCCGTAGCGGGCACCGCGAGTGACGCTGCGGTCACCACGCTCAACAACTACTACAACCCGGACCTCGGCAGCGACCCCTCCTCGGCGGTCGGCAATTCGGTGTTTTCGGTGACGCCCAATCCCGCCACTGGCGCCAAAGCAAGTACGACTACCGTCACCGTGCGTGTCACCAACACCGGTACCCTCGTTGAAGAACTCGCCCTCAGCAACGACACCCTGCCCAACGGATGGAGCACCATCATCCCGTCACCGTCCGCGTTCGTCGCGCCGGGTGAGTCGTACGACTTCAAGGTAAGTGTGGCGATTCCGCCGCCGCCGAATGCGGTCGCTGGCACTTACGCGCTCACGTTCAATCTGGATTCGCGCTATCAGGGACGACGCACCGTGTCGGCATCGGTCAACGTGCTGGACGCCGGCGTCACGCTATCGGTCTCGCCCAACTTGGGGACACCCTCCACGCCGTTTGTCGCCACCTTGACCAATCTGTCCGGCAGCAGCGACACGTTTGATCTACTCGCCGCCGGCCCGCTCGGCCCGGCCGTCACGCCGGGCAGCAGCGTGCTGACACTGGCGGCGGGTGCGTCAACCTCGATCAATCTAACGGTTGGCAATGCATCGGCATTCGCGCGACCCGGCAACAGCAGTTTTGAGCTGCTCGCCACGTCGCGCACCGCGCCAAGCGCGTTTTCGCGAACCAGTGCGAGCGTCGCCGTCGCTGCGGGCCCGTCGGTCAACGTGATCGCGCAGCCGTCGTCCGTGGTGATCGGTGCCCTGCCGTTCGTGAAGCCGGTGACCATCACCATCAAAAACACCGGCAACGTGGAAGATCGCTTCGCGGTCAGCATCGTGGGAACGTCAGGCCCGCTCACGGCGCAGTTGGTCGACGCCAGCAGCGGCCTGTCGGTGAACAGCATCAGCGCCATCACCATCCCCGCCTTCTCCAGCGCCGCCGTGCAACTCAACGCCACCGTCAGCGCCAACTCGACGGCGACAGTGACCGTGCGTGCAACATCGCTCACCAGCGCCCTTGTTCAGGCGAGCGCCACGGTCAGCTTTGGCGTCGCGCCGACCTGCAGTCTCGACATCGATGGTGACGGCGCGGCGCTCGCGCTGACCGACGGATTATTGATCGTGCGCCATCTGCTTGGCCTCGGCAACGCGGCACTTGTCGCCGGTGCCTACAACCCGGCAGGAAGCTACGGCAATCTGACCGACATCAGTAGCCGGTTGGCCACCCTCAGCAGCAATAACTGGCTGGACATTGATGGCAACGGCACGACTCAGGCCGCAACCGACGGCGTGTTGCTGCTGCGTACCCTGTTCGGCCTCACCGGCACGGCCGTGACCGACAACGCTCTGGGTGCAGAACCGCGCGCTCGCGCTGACTGGACCGCGATTCGCAGTTATCTGAACAACACCTGCGGACTCGGGTTGCCCTAGCACTTCGCCCCCATGCCGTGGCAACACGCAGCACCCCGATAGAATCTGTTACACCGACGCAGCCCGGGTGGTGAAACTGGTATACACAGCGGACTTAAAATCCGCCGCTTTCCTGCATAAGGGGCGTACGGGTTCGACCCCCGTCCCGGGCACCAATCGCGCCGATTGGCGCGATTGGGTCAAATATGAACTTCCCAACGCGCCGACCTCCTGCCGGTCGAAGAGCAACGCCATCTCGCCGAATGCGCGGCTGGATCAGAATTGTGTCATCAGCTTTTTAGTGAGCCCCCTATCCACAAAGGGCTAAATCCTTGAAAACGGCTTAAATCGACTTTAAGCAAAATTGCCTGCTGAGCCCTTTCCGGACGTCGTTACGCAGAAAAGCTGTAACAGAAATCTGCCACAATCATCTAGGCAGAACGGCTCATGTCCTCGGCCAGATTGGTGATGATTGCCAGCAACGCACGCCGCGCGGTCGCCACATCTGCATCCGACAAGCCCCTGACGCTCAGCGAATTGACCTCCTCCGCCAGCGGTACCAGCTTCGCCTTGAGACAACGCCCGGCGTCGGTCAGGTAGACATGCATGTTTTTGCGGTTTTCCGCCATCTGACGGCGCTCGATCCAGCCGCGCGTCTCCATCGCCTTCACGGCCGCAAAGGTCGTCGGTTCCATCACGCCAACCTCGTCGCTGAGCTGTTTTTGCGTGAGGCCGTCGCGCTCCCACAGCGCACGCAGGAAGGTCCAGTGACCAAACGGCACATCGTGCTCGGCGAGCCGCATCTGCAGCGAGCGCTGGAAGGAACGCGTCGCGTCCTTGACCAGATGGGCGAAGCGATCGTTGGGAACAGCCTCGCGCCAGTGTTTCAGGATGGTTTGCGCTTCGGTGCTGGAGCGGAGTTTTCGGGATATCGGCATATCCAGATTATCGCTGCCACGAAACCTGATGCATTAGTGTGACGTCTCGACCTTGACGTGCCGAGGTGAGGATGGCGAGGCAGGTTTCCGTCGTCGCCCGCGCCCAAAGCCCATCGTGCCGGGCCACGGCACCGTGACGAACGACCGACCAGAGCTCATCGATCACTTCACGGCGCGGCACCTGCGGCGACGGCAGCGCCTCAAGTTGGCGCCGGTCATCTCCGTACACCCATACCCCGTCCGCCGTCAGGCGCATATCCCCGCGTTCGCAGCTCACGACGATCGGGCCGAAATGCTGATGCGCTGTGGCCGGCGCCACGGCCTGAAAACTTGCGCCACCATAGTTGCGTGCCGCCTTCAAGGCCGCCTCATCGTCAGCAGACTTCAGTGCGCGCAATCGCTTCCTCGCGGCTCCATACTCGGCCGGACTGCGCGCGACACCGAGCTCGCCGACCCAGCCCATTTGCTCATCGGAATCGTAGTGGCCATAACCACTGTAGGTCAGGCTGGCGAACGCACCGCCGTCAAAGTCGATGAGCGCGCTGTAAGCCCCTTCGGTCGGTCGTGCCGCGTCCCACGCACCCACATGCGCACGGACCGAACGAGCCCGCCCCCCCGCGAGCAGTCGCACCACATCCACCTGATGCGCGGCCTGGCTGTGGATAACGCCACCGCCCTCATCGGTCCGCAACTCTTCAGGACGCCGCGCGCGGTACAGAAAATCGGTGTAATTCACCGCATGAATCATGCGCACGGCGCCGATCTCGCCGCTGTCGATGATTTCGCGGGCCTTGAGTACGGGGGCGTCAAAACTGTGGCTGTGGCCGACGATCAGCGCTCGTTGCGCCAATTGCATCTGCGCGATCATCGCGCTGCACTCGGCGAGCGTGATGGCCATCGGCTTTTCGACCAGTACATGCCTGCCGGCGCGCGCGGCGAGCTGCACGTGGGCCGCATGATGCTGATGCGGCGATGCAATGTAGACGAGCTCAACCTGATCATCGCGGCACAGCGCTTCGGCGTCCTCGTAAACGCGACCGCCAAAGTCACGCACAAACCGTTCGCGCGCAGGTGCAATCGGATCACAGGCCGCCACCAGCCGCACCCGGCGATCGCCCTGAAACGTCGGCAGCATCAGCGTAAACGCCCGGCCGAGACCGATCACGCCGATCCGGACCGGGGAATCACTCACAGGTCGAGCACCAGTTCGGCTGACTTCGCACGCGACACGCAGACCATGATGCGACTAGCCTTTTCATCATCCAGCAACACCATGTCGCGATGATCCGCCTCGCCGGAAATCAACCCCGTCTTGCAGGTGCCGCAGGTACCGCTCTCGCAGGAGCTGCGTACATCGCGCCCGCATGCGCGCAGCGCTTCGAGGATCGTCTGTTCCCTGTCCACCGCAATCACCTGTCCCGACCGCGCAAGACGGACCGTGAAGGCCGTATTTGCTGCGAACTCGCGTGCGTCAACACCAAAGCTTTCAAAGTGCACGGCGCCGGATGGCCAGTGCCCCGACATGTCGGCAACGCTGTCCATCAAACCCTTCGGCCCGCAGCAATAGATGTGCGCCGCTGTCGGTGACTCCAGCAATGGCCAGAAGTCATAGGCCTGACTCGCGTCGCCGTAGTCGTGATGCAGCACGACCTGCCCGGGAAACTCCTGCTGCAGGACATCGGCGAACGCCGTGTTTTCGGCATCGCGTGTGCAGTAGTAGAGCTTGAAGTTCGCGTTGCCGATCTCGCTCAGGTAGCGCATCATCGACAGGATTGGCGTAATGCCGATACCGCCCGCGATGAATAGAAACTGTTTCGCACGCGGTGCGAGTTCGAAGTTGTTTCGTGGTGGACTCACGCGCAGCCGGTCTCCGACATTCACGTCGTCCACCATGCTGATCGAACCGCCGCGCCCCTGAGCATCACGCTTGAGCGCAATGTCGTAGCGGCTCACGTCTGACGGGCGGCCACAGAGCGAGTAGTTGCGACGCGCTCCTTTCGGTGTAACGACCGTGACATGCGATCCCGGCGTGAAAGCCGGCAGGGCCGAACCGCCTGCCGCGACCAGCGTGAATGCCCAGATGTCGCGCGCGACCCTTGTCTTCGCCGCGACGGCGAGCGTCAGGAATTCCGGCGTTTCAGGATTGGTGGCGAGGCTCTCGTTGGTCATGTCGAATTTTGCTTCGGCGCAGCAGTATTAAGCAGCGCCTGTGTTGAAATCAGTCTTCGGCTGCTTTAATCTTAGCCTCCTAAGTATAATTTCACAAAATAATTGACCGAGATCAATCGCCAGAGGCCAGGAATGTTGACACAGGAAGAAAACGAATTGCTCTGCCGCGTTGAGGGTAACGCGCCGATGGGACAGATGATGCGCCGGCAGTGGACGCCAGTCTGCCTGATCGAGGAAGTGACCGAACCCGACGGTACGCCGGTCAAGGCCCGCGTGTTCGGCGAAGATCTCGTGGTGTTCCGCGACACCGACGGCAATGTCGGTGTGATGGATGAATACTGTCCGCATCGTCGCGCGTCGCTCGTATTTGGTCGCAACGAAAACTGTGGCCTGCGCTGCCTGTATCACGGCTGGAAGATGGACGTTAAGGGGAACGTCGTCGAGATGGTGTCCGAACCTGCTGCCAGTGTGATGACGCAGAAGGTCAAACACAAGGCCTATCCGGTTCAGGAATGGGGTGGGTTTGTCTGGGCCTACATGGGACCAGACTACGGCACGGCAACGATGCCCGCATTCACCCCACCGGCCTGGGCTCCGACCGCCGATGTGAAAGTGACCATTGCCAAAGTCCTGCTGCCCTGCAACTGGGCACAGATTCTCGAGGGCGCGATTGACTCGGCACACAGCTCCAGCCTGCATTCGTCCGACATGGTGCCCGCACGCGTCGACAGCGCGAAGGCAACCGATTCGCTCTGGCTGCGACCCTCCACCGACAAGGCGCCGCGCCTGCAGGTCGAACGCACGCCCTATGGCTTTCGTTATGCCGCCATCCGCCGCCCGATTGCAAATGCGAACGTCAACGACTATGTGCGCCAGACCGTGTTCGTTGCGCCCGCGACAGCACTGATCCCGCCGAACAATCTCTACAACGTGGCAAACATCAACGTGCCGATGGACGACACCAACACGGCGTTCTACTTCATGGCCTGGGGTCATCCATCACAGACGCCGGATACGGCCACCTGGCGCAAGTTTCTGGGGCAAACCGTTGGCGTTGATCTCGATGCGACCTATCGCCCGCTGCGCAACCGTGAGAACAATTTCTGGCAGGACCGCGAGGCGATGAAAGCCGGCAATTTCACGGGCATCACCGGCTTTCCAAATCAGGATGTCGCCATGTGGGTGACGATGGGACCAATTGCCGATCGCACGCACGAGCGCCTTGGCGCGAGCGACATGGCGATCGTCGAATTCCGCAAGCTGATGCTCGATGCGCTGCGTGACTTCCAGAACGGCGAACCCGCCATCGGCACCGGTGACAAGGCGGTGCCGCCATCAGCCTGCGCGTTTCAGGCCATCATCCCGAAAACCACCGACTGGCGACAGCATGAAGCACGCTACGTCTGGGACAGCGCCGCGCCCGCGCTGGAGCCCTCCTATTCAACCGCTGCGCAATAAGCATCACCGGATTCAGCCTTGTCCAAACTAAAACTAAGCTTCGCCTGCTGGAATTACGACCGCACGCGTGCGCTGCTCGATGGTTCGGTGCAGCCCGATGGCATTGATCTCAACTACCTGTGTCTTCCGGTTGAAGAGACGTTTTTCCGCATGGCGCGACATCGCGAGTTCGACGTTGCCGAAATGTCATTCTCGTCATACTGCGTGTCGCTCAACCGCCCGGAGAAGCCGTTCGTTGCGCTGCCGATTTACCCGTCGCGTTTCTTTCGTCATTCCTGCATTTACGTCAATGCGAATTGCGCAATCAGGGAACCGAAGGACCTGATCGGCAAGCGCATTGCGAGCCCGGAATATCAGATGACGGCGCCGGTGTGGATTCGCGGCATCCTGCAGGACCACTACGGCGTGCCCGTTGACGCGCAACCCTATCTGTTCGGCGGCGAGGAAGAGCCCGGTCGAATCGAGAAGATCAAACTCGACCTTCCACCCAACATAAAACTGCAGGCGATCGGCCCGACGCAAACCCTGTCGCAAATGCTTGCTGATGGCGAACTCGACGCGCTGTACACGGCACGCGCACCCTCTTCGTTCACACGCGGCGATGGCAAAGTGCGTCGCCTGTTCGAGAACTACGCCGACATCGAGCGCGCGTACTGGCGCGACACCGGCATCTTCCCGATCATGCACGTGATCGTGATGCGGCGTGACGTGTATGAAGCCAACCGCTGGATCGCGCAGTCGCTGACCAAGGCGTTCTACGCGGCGCAGAAGAAAACGTACGAGGACTTCGCGGAGACGGCAGCGCTCAAGTCCATGCTGCCGTGGCTGGTCGCCCACGTCGAGGAGGCGCGCCGCGAGATGGGTGACGACTGGTGGCCGTACGGACTGGAGCGCAATCGCAAGACGCTGGAGACCTTCACGCGCTATCACTTCGAGCAGGGCCTATCGAAGCAGCAACTGTCGCTTGATGAACTGTTCGCGCCGGAATCGCTGGAAGCGTTCAAGATTTAGTCCGGAGTCCGCCCGGATACACGCGAAACGACGATCAGCTTTTCGCTGTGATCAAGCTTGAATAGGGCTCAGGGTCGTAAATCGTCAATAGTCGACTTACTGCATTTTTGCAATGCGAGCCCTTATTGAATGGTTCATCTAACAAAAAGCTGATGCTTGTTTTTCATGCCGACTCGGCGCTACGTT
>CAYMSY010000010.1:0-1332 GCA_964393195.1 uncultured Alcaligenaceae bacterium
ATCGTCGACGGCCCGGTCGGCAAGAAAATGCATGGTCTCCTCGAGGCAAAGGGTCTTGTCGGCCTCGCATACTGGGAGCTCGGCTATCGTCAGATCACCAACGGCAAGCGTCCGCTGAACAAGGTTGAAGATATCGCCGGTTTGAAACTGCGTGTGATTCCGAATCCGATCAATGTGGCCTGGGTCAAGGCGCTGGGCGCTAACCCTACCCCCATGCCATTTGCCGAGGTTTATAGCGGCCTGGAACAAGGGGCCATTGACGGACAGGAGAACCCGATCAGCGTGATCGCGGCCAACAAGTTCTGGGAAGTGCAAAAAAATATCGCCATCACCAATCATCAGTACAACCCGCAGTCGGTAATCTTCAGCAAAAAAGTATGGGATACCTTTTCACCCGCTGAGCGGAAGATCATTGGTGACGCTGCCGCTGAGGCCACCGCAGTTCAGCGCGCTGAGGCACGGGCAGCTGTTGCGAGCAATCTCGAACTGCTCAAGAAGAACGGCATGACCGTGACACAGTTTGCGCCAGCTGAAGTTGCCAAGCTTCGTGAAAAGATGAAGCCTGTGATCGCGCAGTTCAGCGCCAGCGTTGGCGAGGCGACTGTCAACGAGGTGACGGCCGAATTGGCCAAGATGCGCAAGTAGATCGACGTATCTGTTGCTCTCTTCCGCAAGGAAGAGGGTTGCGCTGAGGCCTTGTTCCCCCGACATGGCCTCACCACAATCGAGACATTTGAGTACCTTCCAACCACCAGACAGTGGCAATGACCAGAAAAAAAATCGCTGTAGCGGGTGCAGGCTATATCGGCCTTGCGCACATTGACTGTCTGGGCAGGAGCCCTTCCAGCGTTCTCTCGGCAGTCGTTGACCCTTCACCAGCTGCGGAGCAGGTAGCTGCGAAACAGGGGGTGCCGCTGTTCAAAACGCTGGACGAACTGTTTGCCAGTAATCGCCCTGACGGCATCATTCTTGCGACGCCCAATCATCTGCATGTCGAACAGGCACTTCAGTGTATTGAGGTCGGTGTGCCAATGTTGCTCGAGAAACCGATCGCAACGTTGCTGGCGGATGGGGAGCGGCTGGTCAAGGCTGTTGAAGCGAGCGGTATCCCGGTGCTCATCGGGCATCATCGGGCGCATAGTCCGATCATGGCCAAGGCGAAAGAGGTGATTGATTCCGGCAAGCTGGGCAAGCTGGTTGGTGTGATGGGCAGCGCGGTATTTTTCAAACCGGATCACTACTTCGCAGACAACCCCTGGCGCACACAGGTTGGCGCGGGTCCCATCTTGCTCAATATGATTCACGAAATTCACAATCTGCGCATGCTGTGTG
>CAYMSY010000010.1:1342-19383 GCA_964393195.1 uncultured Alcaligenaceae bacterium
AGGCCATGTCGTCGAATGCGATTCGCGGCTTCCCGGTCGAGGATACTGTCGCCATCAGTCTCCGGTTCGCCAGTGGTGCACTGGGCAGTTTCCTGCTTTCAGATACCGCCGCCTGCGCACGCAGCTGGGAGCAAACGTCGCAGGAAAACAAGGCGTATCCGAGTTACGACGACGAGGATTGCTATGTGATCACAGGCACTTTTGGTTCGTTATCTGTGCCAACGATGCGACTGAAAACCTATGGCAAAGCGGAAGACCGGTCATGGTGGAAACCGTTTGACGTATCAGTTGCCGCTATGACCCGCGAGGATCCGCTGGCGCGACAGATTGAACACTTTGCTGCCGTGATTCGCGGTGAGGCGCGCCCCATCGTGTCCGCCCGCGACGGTTGCGAGAATCTTCGCATTACCGACGCGATCGTTGAATCCGCGCGCAACGGACAAGTCATCAACACGGCAAGAGCTTAAACCATCAGCAACATGATTCGCGGCACTACCACCCTCATCGCCCACATCGGCTACCCAACGCATGCGTTCAAGGCGCCGATGATCTACAACCCGTACTTCGAGCAGGCAGGCATCGACGCTGTGGTCGTACCCATGGGCGTGAAGCCTGAAGACTACGAAAGTGCGTTACGCAGTATCTTCAAATTCACCAATATTCGCGGCGCGCTGATTACGATGCCGCACAAGGTAGTTACCTGCGGGCTGGTTGATGAACTCTCGCCGACTGCACAAATTGCTGGTGCATGCAACGCGGTCCTGTTGCGTGCGGATGGCACGCTGCTGGGTGACATGTTCGATGGTGCGGGCTTTGTGCGTGGTGTGCTGCGCAAGGGCGTGAAGCTTGCCGGTGCGCGTGTACTGGTCGTCGGTAGTGGCGGCGTAGGCTGCGCGATTGCCGAGTCGCTGGCCGCAGAAAAGATCGCCGAGATTGGTTTGTTCGATGTGAATGTCGAGGCTGCCGAGGGCCTTGCGTCCCGTCTGCGCGAACACTACCCATCAATCAAGGTGACAACGGGATCAAACGATCCGGCTGGACGCGATGTTGTCGTCAACGCTACGCCGATGGGCATGAATGATGGTGACGAACTTCCGATGGATGTATCGCGGATTGCTCCGACGACCTTCGTTGGTGAGGTGGTCATGAAAAAGGAAATGACAGCCTTCCTCGCTGCCGCAAAGGCGCGTGGCTGTCCGGTGCAGATCGGCACCGATATGCTGTTTGAACAAATTCCGGCGTACCTTGAGTTCTTTGGCTTTCCGACGACTACGCCGGATGCATTGCGCGCCGTTGCCCGGTTAAGTTACTGAGTCAGTTCATGGTTCTTGCGCAGAAGTACGCGTGATGACCAGCATCCTCTCGGTCACCACGCCAATCTATATTCTCATCGGCGTAGGTTTTCTGGCCGTACGCTCTGGCCTATTGTCGAAGGCCGACAATCAGGCACTTGGTCGCTTCGTTCTCTATTTTTGTGTGCCACCGTTGCTGTTTCGCGCATTTGCGCAACGCACTCTGGGCGATGTCATCAATTTTCCGTTTCTGGCCGCATATGCGGCAGGCTCAGTCGCCGTTTTGCTGATCGGTATCGTTTACGCGCGTCGTGTGCGCGGCAACCCGCTGCCGGCAGCGGCCATGCAGGCGATGGGCATGTGTTCCTCGAATAGCGCTTTCGTTGGTTATCCGATAGCACTGCAGCTACTGGGGCCTGCCGCCGGCATCGCGCTGGCCCTGTGTACGGTGGTCGAGAATCTCCTGACCATGCCGCTCTGCCTCGCGCTCGCGGAGAGCAGTGACCGTTCGCGCTGGCATCAGGCGATTTTGCAATCACTGAAAGGCCTGGCGAAAAACCCGATGATCATGGGCATCACGACCGGCATCGTATTTTCCGCGCTAAACGTTCACCTTCCGGCAGTGATCGAGTCGACGATTCAGCTGGTTGCGACGGCCGCGAGTCCTGTCGCGTTGTTCGTGATTGGTGGTTCGCTGGTGGGGCTCAAGCTTTCAGGGCAGCGCACGGACATGGCGGCGGTGGCGATCGGAAAACTGGTTCTTCATCCGCTCGCAGTGCTCGCTGCGCTCTGGCTATTACCGGCAACCGATCCGACGCTCATGGTCGCGGCCGTGGTTTTTGCGGCAATGCCGATGCTGAGCATCTACCCGGTGCTTGGGCAACGGTACGGACTGGACGGTTTTTGCGCCGCTGCACTGCTGGCAACGACGATTCTTTCGTTCTTCACGATCAGCACGCTACTGTGGGCGCAGAAAGCCTTTCCAGCCGTATTTTCCGTGGCGGGGTAACAGCAGAGTGGCAGTTAAATGCCTCAGGCCAAGCTCAACAGCTTTTTATTGAAACCCTTGTTGGAAAGGGATTAACGATGAAAAACTCATTAAGTCGATATTTGCACTAATACGCTTCCATGCCGCAATCAGGCGTGCATTTAACAAAAAGCTGATAGAGAAAATTACTCGCCGTATGGCACCCAGATATTCTTGATCTGGCTGGCTTTCTGCAGGAATTGACGGCCCTGGCTGGATGCTGATCGCCAGTCGTGATCAGCTGAATTAACCCAAGTGGTTTTGAGATTGCCGCTTGACGCACGCTCCACCATCTTGCCGCCTTCCTCGCCCCCGAAATACCAGAGTGCCGCGATGTCATCGTGCTCGGCCAGGGTTTTTGCGAGCAGGTCGCGTTCGCCGGTGACGATGTTGATCACCCCGCCGGGTACATCGCTGGTTTCGAGCACTTGATAGAAATCGGTGGCGACCAACGCTGAAGCGGCTGAGGGAACCACGACGACACGGTTGCCCATCGCAATCGCCGGCATGACCAGTGAAATCATGGCCAGCAGTGGCGTGTCATCCGGGCAGGTGATGCCCATGACGCCCCAGGGCTCGGGCATGGCAAGTGTCACGTTGCGGGTGCGCGTCGGATGCACTGCACCGTCGTACTTGTCGGCGTGCGCCGCGTAAAACATGATGCGGCTGACCGATTGCGCGACTTCAGCTTTGGCTTGAGCGATTGAACCGCCGGTCAACGCATGCAGACGTTGCGCGAATTCGTCGCTGCGTTGTTCCAGATTTTCTGCGAGGAAGAACAACACCTGCGCGCGGTTGTGCGCGGTGTAGGCGGACCAGCCGCTTGCCGCGTGCGCGGCTTCGACTGCATTGCGGACGTCCTTGCGGTTGCCGAGCCCGGCTTGCCCCAGTGGCTTGCCAGTCGAAGAAAAAATCGTGTAGCTGTTGCCGCCGTCGGGGCGAGCCTGTTTGCCGCCGATGTAGAGTTTTGCAGTGTGATCGAGCGCTGGTGAGCCGCTGGCCATGGCGCTCGCAGCGACAGGTGCGACAGCGGTCACGGAAGCTGGCGCAGCGGGCAAAGCGGCCTTCGCCTTGCCCGACTTGTCCGCAGCGACTCGCGGTTTCAGATATTCATACAACCCTTCGCGACCACCTTCGCGTCCAAAACCGCTTTCACGATAACCACCGAAACCCGCGGCTGCGTCGAACAGATTGGTGGAGTTGATCCACACGACGCCCGCCTTGACTCGCGATGCCGCGTCGAGTGCAACATTGATGTTTTCCGACCAGATCGACGCGGCGAGCCCATAGCGGGAATTGTTGGCGAGTGAAAGCGCTTCGTCGTGTGTGCGGAACGTCGTGCTCACGAGCACCGGGCCGAAGATCTCTTCCTGTGCAATCGTGGCGGCTGGAGCAACACCGGTAAACAGCGTTGGCGGAAAGAAAAAGCCACGTCCCGGCAACGAGTGTTCAGGTTGCCAGCATTCGCCGCCGTCGGTTCGTCCCTGTGCGACAAGGTTTTCGATGCGTCTCAGTTGCACCTCCGACACGATGGCGCCGACGTCGGTCGATTTGTCGAGCGGATCGCCAACGCGAAGCTTGCCCGCACGCGCCTTGAGCTTGTCATGAAAACGGTGCGCTACGGACTCCTGCACCAGCAGGCGCGATCCGGCGCAGCAGACTTGTCCCTGATTGAACCAGATCGCATCGACCACGCCTTCCACTGCACTGTCGAGATCGGCGTCATCAAACACGATGAAAGGCGATTTGCCGCCGAGTTCGAGCGAGAGCTTCTTGCCCGTGCCTGCGGTTGCTACGCGTATCGCGCGCCCCACTTCGGTTGAACCCGTGAACGCAATCTTGTCGATATCTTCATGCTCGACGATCAATGCACCGGTCTGTCCATCCCCCGTCACGATATTGACGATGCCCGGAGGCAGTCCGGCCTCCTGACACAGTTCGGCAAATGCCAGTGCGGTTAGCGGCGTGTATTCGGCGGGCTTGAGTACGACGGTGTTGCCTGCGGCTAGCGCCGGTGCGATCTTCCACGCGAGCATCAGCAGCGGAAAGTTCCACGGGATGATCTGGCCGCAAACGCCGACCGATGTGTATCCCGCGTACTCGGTATCGATCAGATCGGCCCAGCCAGCGTGGTGATAGAAGTGCCGTGCAGCGAGCGGGATGTCGATGTCACGACTTTCGCGGATCGGCTTGCCGTTGTCCATCGACTCCAGCACCGAGAAAAAGCGTTCGCGCTTTTGCAGCAAGCGGGCTAGCGCGTACAGGTAGCGCGCGCGGGCGTTGCCGGGTAACGCCGACCATGATGTGTAGGCGCGGCGTGCGGCTGCAACCGCAGCGTCGACCTCCGTCTTGCCGCCCTGCGCGACCATCGCCAGCTTCTCGCCCGTTGCCGGAGCAAGCACCTCAAACTGCGCGCTATCGGCGGAGGGCACAAACTGGCCATCGATGAAATGCTTGAACGAGCGTTGATGGCCGTCGAGCCATTTCAGAACATGTTCATTGCCTTCCGGTGCGACGCCGTAGTCCATGGTTTTAAGAATTTCGCTGACTTTGGACATGACTTGGTTCCCTAGGCGAGGGCGTGGCGGTTGGCGGCGGAGTAACGGCCAGTGACATAGTGTTCGATTTGCCGTTCGATGTCGCCGAGCATGGAACTGGCACCGAAGCGGAAGAGGTCGGGCTCCAGCCAGCGGTTGCCAACTTCCTCTTTCATGAGCGTGAACCACGCCAATGCATCCTTGGCGCTCTTGAGACCGCCGGCGGGTTTGAATCCGATCTTCGCGCCCGTGACTTCGCCGTATTCGCGCAGCGCACGAACCATCGTCAGCCCGACCGGCAGCGTGGCGTTCACCGGCTCCTTGCCAGTCGATGTCTTGATGAAATCCGCGCCGGCCATCATCGCAACCCAGCTTGCACGATAAACGTTGCGCAGGCTGGCGAGCTCACCCGTCGCGAGAATCGCTTTCATGTGCGCCTCGCCGCAGGCCTCGCGCATGGCTGCGATTTCGTCGTACAGCGCCTGCCAGTCGCCACTGAAGACCAGCGCGCGGTTGATGACAATATCGATTTCCTTGGCACCTTCCTCGACGGCGTAGCGTATTTCGGCGAGCCGCAGTTTCAGCGGCACCAGCCCCGCCGGAAAGCCGGTTGCGACGGACGCGACGGGGACATTGCTGCCCTGCAACGCCCTGACCGCAGCCGAGACCATTGTTGGATAAACGCAGACCGCACCAACACCTGGCATCGCGGGCAAACCGAGTGCTTCGACCAGATCGGCACGCAACGGCGTTCGTGCCTTCGCGCACAATCGTGCGACGCGATCGACCGTGTCGTCGCCCGACAAGGTGGTGAGGTCAATGCAGGTGATGGCCTTGACCAGCCACGCGGCCTGCCACTCTTTTTTCACTGAACGTCGCGTCGTCATCGTTGCTGCGCGCCGTTCTATGGCGCTCAGGTTCACGCGAACGTTGTTGACGTGATCCAGATTAAGCGGCATGCCGGGGTTGCGCGCCGGATGCGCGAGTGCGGCGTGGCTTGTCACCTTGATTTCACTGGGTGTGTTCATGACATCCTCGCGTCGCCATTGGAGAAATTAGACGACAGAATGTTAGAAAATTAACATTTGTTGGAAAGAATACAGGAACACCGGTGCAGGTACAAGTCCTGCCTGCCGTCGTACGGCTACGTTGCGCCTGCGATGATCAGCTGTTTTCTTAGCGCAGCATCGGTTGTGAACTCATTGGCAACCCCGTCGTCGGTCACGATTCCGTCAAAAGCATCAACCGGCGCAAAAAAAGCCGGCTTGACCTGTCCGAACTTCGACGAGTCGACGAGCAGGTACTTTTCAACGCTGCGTGCCATCGCCGCCTGTTTCACCGCAACTTCGTGAAACTGCACACAGCTCACGCCGCGCGTCACGTCCACGCCGGCAGCCGAAATGAACGCCTTGTTGATCCCGAGCTTGCCGATGAGATCGAGCGCCTCATCGCTGCTGAAACTGGCTGAGGACGGGTGCCACAGGCCACCGAGCAGGATCACGCGGACATCGGTTTGCCGGCACAGGATTTCCGCGACATTGAGCGAGTAGCAGATCACCGTTGCATGCACGCCACGGGCGATGCGTGCCGCCAGGTGCGGCGTCGTCGATCCGCAATCTATGAAAAGGGTATCGCCGTCTTCGATGAGTTCGGCGGCGCGTGCGCAGACGGCAATTTTTGCGGCGGTATGGCTTTTTTCCTCATCGCCCAGCGCGTAGCGCGCAGCCCCATTCATGCCGTCGGCGGCGAGCAGATGACCGCCGAGATACGTGATGAGGTCGCTGCGTGCGGCGACGTCGCGGCGCACCGTCATCTCCGACACATCGAGCAACGCCGCCGCGTCGCGCAAGTGCAATGAACCTCGTTCGCCGAGCACACGCAGCAGTTCCTGCAACCGGTGTGGGCGGCGCAGGATGGCACCGTTGCGAATGGATTTGCGAGCGCTCGTGGCCATGATTTTCAGTTACAACTTTTTCCTGTGAAGTCCATTGATACGGGCATGGAGCGTATTTTCAGCGAATATCGAGTTATAGCGAAATCGCCATCCAAGCCCTTTTTGAATGGGGCTTTCAGAAAAAAGCTGATCATGAATTTGAAGCCGTTTTTAATGAGAACAGCATAGCCGCATTTGACACTGGCTACCCCATGTGTGATTATTCTCACAAAGTTCGCATACGCGAACCGGCAACATTAAAACGGCAAAATCGGCCATGCGCGCAAGTGCCGACGACCGGAAAACCCGAAGCGATGCCGGCTCGCTGCGCTTTAGCATCAGATTCAAACAAGGAGGCTCTGCATGAAACTCATCAATCGCTCAATCCGCGGATTGACCACTCTGGCCACCGCACTGCTCGTGCCCTTTGGCGCAGCCAATGCCGCCGAAACCCTCAACGTCTATTCGATCTGGCCGGAGAACTGGGCGCGACCGATGTTGCAGGAGTTTGAAAAAGCCAGCGGCATCAAAGTCAACTTCCTGCGTTTTTCCTCGGGCGAAGCGCTCGCACGCCTGATCGCCGAGAAAGGCAATCCGCGGGTGGATGTCCTGTTCGGCGGACCGGTCGAGACGTATGGCGCCGGCGTCAAGGAGGGCGTCTTCGAGGCCTATAAACCGCCCTCAGCCGCTGCGCTACCGGCCCGCTTCAAGCATGAAGGCGGCATGTGGACAGCCATTGCCGATGATCCGCTGGTCTTCATGACCAACAAGAAATTCCTGGCCGACAACAAGCTGGCCGCGCCCACGTCGTGGAATGACCTGCTGAATCCCGCCTACGCCAATATGTTGCAGATGGCCGATGCACGTACCTCGGGCACGGCGGTGACGCGTATTTTCTCGGTACTCGAAGTGAACGGCCGCAATGAAGAAAAAGCCTTCGACTTTCTCAAGAAAATGCGCAAGAGCATTCAGACCTACACCAAGAGCGGTGGCGGCGGAACCCTGCCGGTAGGCCTCGGCCAGGCGGCGGGCGGCATCTTCTTCATCGTTGATGCGCTCGATACAAAGGCCAAAGGCTACGACGTCGAAATCAGTTTCCCGAAAGAAGGCATCGGCGCAGCCGCCGAAGGCATCGCGATGGTCAAGGGGGCGAAGAACCCTGACGCCGCGAAGAAACTGATCGACTGGGCCACGAGCCCGGCGATGCAATCGCTTTACGCCTCCTACAAGATCAACTTCGTGCCGGCGCATCCGCAGGTGAAGACAGAAGCGTCGCTCGCAGCTGTGCTCAAGGACGCCAAGATCATCCCGATCGACGACGAGTACGCCGGCAACAACCGCAAGCGCATTGTGGAGCGCTGGGTGGCCGAAGTCTTGAACGCGAAGTAACGCGCGGTCCCATGTCGCTGATGCGCACGGCGGGAAGAATCCCGCCGATTGCGCGTTTTTTCCATCTTTCAGGTCCGGAATGACGCCATGACCGCGTTCACGACGCCTTCGCGATCTCTGCTGCAGCGCGACCCTTTCATTGCCGGGATCGTGCTGCTGCTTTGGGTCCTGCTCGGCATCTTCGTGCTGTATCCACTCGCCTGCCTGTTCGCGCGCGCGTTTGCGGATGGTGGCACCGTATCGTTTCAGCCGTTGCTGGACGTCGTCAACAATCCGAACCACCGCCGCGCGTTTGGCAACAGCCTGACGCTGGCGCTGGCCGTAGGCGTCGGCGGTACCGTACTTGGCTTCCTGTTTGCGTTCACGGCGGTGCGCGCCGGATTGTCGAAGCGGGTGATGGGCCTCATCGATACCGCGACACTGCTGCCGCTTATATCGCCACCATTCACCATTTCAGTGGCGATTCTGTTCTCGTTTGGCGCCCGTGGACTCATCACCTACGATCTGCTGGGTATCAAAGGCTTCGCAATTTACGGGTTCATGAGCACGGCAGCCGCCGAAATCATCACCTACTTTCCGATCGCCTATCTCACCCTGCGTCCCATTCTTGCGAGTATCGATCCCAATATCGAAAACGCTGCTTTCAGCATGGGTGCTTCGCGCTGGCGTGTGTTCCGCACGATGACGTTGCCGCTGGCAGTACCCGGCATTGCCAACGCATTCCTGTTGTTGTTCGCCTGTTCGCTGGCCGACTTTGCGACGCCGCTGATTCTTGCCGGCAATGACTTCCCGGTATTGCCGACCGAAGCGTTTCTGCAGATCACGGGGCAATTTGATCTGCGCGGCGGTGCGTTGCTGTCTATCCTGCTGCTGGTGCCGGCTGCCCTGGTTTTTTTCCTGCAGCGCTACTGGCTGGCCGGTCGCAGCTATGTCACCGTGACCGGAAAAGCCGGTTCCCGCAGCAGCGTGGAAATCCTCACGCCTGCGATGCGCTACTCGCTGTTCGCGCTTTGCGGGGTGGTTGCGATCGCCGTAGCGTACTTTTATCTGTTGCTGTTGTACGCGTCGCTGGTGGTGGCGTTTGGTGCCAACCATAGCTTTACGCTCAAGCATTATCACGTCATCTTCACCGAAGGTATTCCGGCGATCCGCGACACGCTGATCATCGCGGCCATCGGGATGCCGCTGGGTGGTCTTTATGGCGTGCTGGTCGGCTACCTGGTTGGTCGCAAGGTTTTCTTCGGACGACAGGCGCTGGAGCTGGTGTCGATGATCAACTATGCGCTGCCGGGCACCATTGTCGGTATCGCCTATCTGCTCGCTTTCAATGACAAACCCATGGAATTGACGGGTACCGCGACCATCATCATCGCGTGCTACATCTTCCGTTACAGCCCGACCGGAATCCGCGCGACCATTGCGTTGCTGCATCAGATCGACAAGAGCCTGGAAGAGGCCTCCGAGAGCCTGGGCGCGACCAGTTTCATGACGTTCCGCCGAATCACGCTGCCGCTCATCATGCCAGCGTTTTTCGCCGGACTTGGCGTTGTCTTCATCCGCTCCATGACGGCGATCAGTGCGACGATATTCCTCATCTCGATCAACTGGACGCTGGTGACCGTTCGCATCCTCGAGAACATGACGGAACTGTCGCTGGGACCGGCGGCGGCGTTCTCTGTATTCGTCGTTGGAGTGGTTTATGTGGTTCTGTTCCTGATCGGTCGCCTGCTAGCGCGTTTCCGCACAGGTGAGGGTGGACGGGTTGAGAGCATTCTGGGAGGTTAATGTGGGATTGATTTGGACAATACAGCCGGGCGGTACAAGGTCATGACCGTCGCCGCAATGCAACCGGTGCCCATAACGCTCACCGGCATTTCGAAGGGATTCGAGCACGGCGTCAAGGGCCAGATATTTGCCGTTAACGACGTCAGTCTGACCGTCGTTCCGGGTGAGCTGCTTACCTTGCTGGGCCCGTCGGGTTGCGGCAAGACGACGACGCTGCGCATGATTGCCGGTTTTGAGCAGCCAACCAGTGGCAGCATTCATATCGGGGACCGCGACGTGACCGGTCTGCGCGCCAACGAACGCAACATCGGCTTCGTATTCCAGAACTACGCGATCTTTCCGCACCTGTCAGTGTTCGAGAACGTGGCGTATGGCCTGCGGGTACAAAACAAGTCCGATGAGGAAATCCGACGCGCCGTGCAGGAAGTGCTTGAGCTGGTAGGGCTGGGCGGCTACGCGCAGCAACAGCCGCACCAGCTTTCGGGCGGCGAGCAGCAACGTATCGCGCTGGCCCGTGCCATCGTTTTCAGGCCACGCATCCTGCTTTTCGACGAGCCGTTGTCCAATCTCGATGCCAAGCTGCGCGTCCAGATGCGCAGTGAAATCCAGCAGTTGCAGAAGCGCCTCGGCATTACCACGGTCTACGTCACCCACGACCAGGAAGAGGCCATGGCCATCTCCGATCGCATCGCCGTGATGAGCGGTGGCAAGATCGTGCAGATTGACGTCGCGGAGGATCTTTACGACCATCCGCACAATGAATTCGTGGCGCGCTTCATCGGCCGCGCGAATCTTCTCGACGGCCGACTGACCCGTGTTGAGGCGGGCAGGGTTGCGGTCGATGTGCTCGGGCAGAGCATCGTCGTCACCGGCGCACCGGAAGGGTCACGCGCGGGCGACGGCGTCCGCGTGATGGTTCGACCGGAACGCATTGCTCTGGCGGCCGGTGGCGCAGAGGGCATCTCTGCACGCGTGATCAGTCGCACCTTCCTTGGCGAAAAGACGGAGTATCACGTCGCTGTTGGCGAACAGGTGATTCAGGCGACACTGTTCGGACAAGCGCGATCAGCGGCCTTTGCAGCCGGCGACGTGGTGCGCGTCATCTTCCCTGCAGAAAATATTCATCTTATCCGGCCATGAAGACAATAACTGCTCCATTGATCGCGCTCAGTTGGCGCAACATCTGGCGCGTTCTGGGCATCGCTGTACTGGCTTGTGTCCTCGGCAACGCCGGGGCGCAAGCGAAAGAAGAAGCGTTGCACGGTGCGGACGGCATTTTCGTCTCGCCTGATGCAGCCATCGTCTGGGCCGTGCTGAAGCAGCCGACCGGTGACAAGGCGACCGTGTGGCTCCGGGTCGTGAATGCCAACCGCAAGTTCGGGTTCGTGGCGATCGACGGCGTCGATCCGTTCACAAAAAAACGTGAACGGATTGAGGCAGGCAAAAAGCTCGATGTCGAGCTGCGACTGTCTTCGGACCGCGACACGTTTGCCGATTTACCGAGCCGTGAAATCCACTTTTATCGCACTGAAGCTGACTTGCGTGCGAACATGGCGGCCCTGACGGTTTATTACCTTGGTGTGCCCGACACGACGCCAGAGTTCTCTTCGGTTGCAATGATGGACGAGTATTTCCGCACGGTAAAACTCGTTTCACACAAGGTAGAAGCCAAACCGTAGTTCGGCGTCCTTCGCGCCGTTTTCTGCGCCTAAAGCTTCCGCAGATTGTTGTCTGCTGGCCACGTGATCGTCACTGACAGGCCGCCTAGCGCGGCCGAGTGACCGACAGCGATGTTCAGGTTGAGTGCCTGCGCGATGCGCCGGACAATGGACCAGCCAAGGCCGCTCCCATCTTCGCCGCTGCCCAATACCCGAAAGAAACGTTCGCCAAGACGCTGGCGTAGTTCTACCGGCAGACCGGGGCCACTGTCTTCGACCAAGAGCCGGACAGTCTTCGCTGATTCGACCCTTACGTGGATGTTTGCTTCGACCGGGCTGTAACGAATGGCGTTGCCGACAAGGTTGCGGATCAACACCGCAATCAAAGCAGCGTCACCGATTGCCGTACACGCCTGGGGAGCATCAAAGGCGATACGCTGCCTCTTCGTCAACGCTTCCGGTGTTAGATCAGCGATGACGGCTCGTGCAACCACGGTGATGTCAATCATCGTCGAAGCTGGAGAATGCGCCTCGTTTCGAGCCTCCAGGCGCGCCAACAGTAGCAACTGATCTACCAGATGTGCTGCGCGATCACAACCGACAAGCGTGTTGCGAAGCGCCTGACTTCGCTCGCCATCGTTTGTAGCACCTAGCGCGACTTGGGCCTGGCTGCGTATGGCAGCGATCGGCGTGCGAAGTTCATGCGCTGCATCCTGTGTGAAACGGCGCTCGTTTTCAAGCATTTCGGCGATGCGCGCGAACAGGTTGTTTAGCGTGCTGACGAGTGTGCCAATCTCTCTTGGTGCATCAGGTACGTTCACTGAGCCCAGCGCGTCAGGTGAACGCCGGCGCAAGAACTCCTCCAGCACCAGCAGCGGGCGAAGCCCGGTGCGTACTGCCCACCAGGCGGCTAGCGCCAGCAAGGGAAGTCCGACGGCCAGTGGCATCAGAATGCCACGCAGAACAGCATAAAGAATTTCGTTGCGCGCGTCGACCCGTTCACCGACGAAGAGCTGAACATCGTCTTTTGCTCCTCGCGTCGCGAAAACGCGCCACGATTCTCCATTGATGGTTTGCGTGTCGAATCCTTTGCGCCTGAACGTCATGGGTTCCAGCGGGGCATTAGTGGAGCGCCAACGCAAACGGCCCTCGTGCCACATCTGGAACGCAACGCGCGACGCGTAACGATGTTCGCGTTCCGGCTCTGCGAACGCCTGTCCGTCCTCATCCAGAGAAGACTGTGCGATGAGCAGTGTTGCTGCCTGCGCGAGGTGACCGTCAAGCAACTCGTCCAGTTCGTGCCGCGCATCGAACCATGTCATCAGGGTTGCTGCAACCCAAAGCGTCGTCACGACACCGAGCACCAGCAGAACAACGCGGCCCTGCAGCGACATTTTTTGCCGGTTTGTTGTCACATTGGCCTGCTGGTGCGCGGCATCATGTAGCCAATGCCACGAACGGTCTCAATAAGGGCCGGTGACAGCTTTTTGCGCAGGTGGTGTACGTGATACTCAATTGCGTTGCTTTCGACTTCCTGCCCCCAACTGTACAGATGCTGCTCCAGCTGATCGCGTGTCAGCACGCGGCCGGCATTGAGCATCAGGGTGTGCAAGAGACTGAACTCGCGACTTGATAATGCAACGGACTTGCCCTCAAACGTCACCTCCCGTGCACCGGGTTTCAGGGCTACGCCGTGCAGCTCAATCACATCCTCGATCTGCCCGTGCGCACGTCGGACCAGCGCACGCAGGCGTGCCCCAAGCTCAAACAGATCAACAGGCTTGACAACGTAATCGTCGGCACCGAGGTCGAGATTTGAAATACGTTCCGGAACTGCATCTCGTGCCGTCAGGATCAGGATTGGCGTCTTCCGGCCTGACTTGCGTACATCGGTCAACACGGCAGTGCCGTCCTTGCCCGGCAATCCAAGATCCAGTACCACCGCGTCATAAGCGTCGGTTGCGAGCTCACGTTCAACAGATGGGCCGTCGCGCACCCAGTCGACGAGGAAACCTTGCTGCCGAAGCCCGGCACGCAGGCCATCCCCGAGAAGCGCATCGTCCTCAGCCAGCAGAATTCGCATGAAAGCTAGTCGTCCTCTCGATCACGATGTTTGCGAACTTCATTGGTTGTGAATGCGTTGGCTGGTTCGGCCGGTTGTTGCCACTGCCAGATCCAGAACGACAACACACCGACGAACACAAGCGCACCGAGAATAGACCAGGGGCGCACGCCTGCGTTCGAATCGGCTAAGTCTTTTGACACTTGTTTGCGCCCGGTCAACATGCTGCGAACCAGATTTTCGCGATGCAGGAAACAACCGAATGCGACGCCAAGCAGATGAATGAGCACGAGCCCGAGCAATGTGTTGGCGGCGACCTCGTGCGTTTCTTCCAGCCAGCGACCGCCCAGGTCATTGAATGTTGCCCACCCGGAAAAGGCGGTGATCAAAATCAACGCCAGCAGACCAACGATTGCGACCGCACCTGCCGGGTTATGCCCCACATGATGCTCGGGACGTGTACCGACAAGGCTCTTCAGGTATTGGTACGTGGCTGAAGGTCCACGCACGAAACTGCTGAACCTGGCGTAACGCGAGCCGACGATGCCCCAGATGATGCGGAACACAACGAGCCCCGCCATCGTGTACCCGAGCGTGACGTGAACCTGTCGCCAGCGCTCGCTTTCGGCCGTGAGCCAGGCGCCGGCAAAGCTCATGACGAGTAGCCAGTGGAATATGCGAACCGGGAAGTCCCAGACCAGTATGTTCTTTGCGTCTGCCGTGCTCACTTTTATCTCCGTCATTGTTTGGGAATGCGAACGTCGTGCTCGCTGAACCGGCCCTCGGCCGAGTTGGCATGACATGCGGCGCAATTGCCTGCGCTTTTGATACTCTGGCGTGACCAGACTGCCGGTGCAATTTCGCGGTGCTCGCGCAGGAATTCGCTACCTTTGGTCAGCCGATCTTCCGGTGGTCGGGCCGACATGCGCCGGCTCGCGTTCTCGCGTAACCACTGCGACAGTACCAAAGCGGTCGCCGAGTCGACCGACGCGTCGGTCCCGAAATGTCTGTCGAGTGAGGACATCAGCGTCGCCCACGACGCTGCAGGCAGCATCTTTGCCGGGAACGGTGCATGGCAGGACGCGCACTCTGCGATGTAGTTGGCCGGCGGCGGTTGACGTTTGCCGTCACCGGCAATGGCCGAAGTATTTACGCCGAGCGTGCCAATGGCGGCAAGGACGACAAGAATGGGTGAGAGGAGGGAGACACGCTTGTTCATGGCACTGGTGCCTATGGTTTGAGTGAAATGAGCCATGCCAGAACGTTCGCCTTCTCGGCCGTGGTGCATTCGCGACCCACAACGTCATTGCAGTTGCGCCGGAACCACTTTTCGGTTTTCGCCGGATCCGTGAAACGCGCCGCGTCTGCGCCGGGGGCTAGCGGTGCGATGGCTTTCGAGGTCGTAGCGTGCTTTCCGCTGACGGTTGGGGTCGGCGCGTGGCATGTGGCGCAACTCCAGTCACGGCCATGTTTGGCGGTAAAAAATGCCTGACCGGCAGCGGCATCCGGCCGTCCACCGGCGCTCTGGACATAGGCCGCAAGCTGTTCCTGCGGGGTGGCCGCCGCCGCAATCAAGGGGACGAGCGCAAGCACGGCAAGTGTCGCTCTGAGGGGCGTCATGCGATTCATCGGGTTACCTTTCGGTTTATCAACACGATGAATCGTAAAGATCGCAACTTAGGGCAGTCTTAGCGCGTCCTGGCCAGTTCGGGGTGATGGATAACCTTCGTGGTTGACGTGTCAACGCGCTGACGTTGTGCTTGTGATGCACCCATTGGCGCTGGTTTGGCGAACTGCCTGTGCGCCGCTTGCCGTTGCGGGCGGTAGCGGCAAGAGAAGGTTGCATTGAACCGCTGGCGACTGCTGGCGATGGCTCGCGGTTAGCATTGACGGTGTTGTCCTTTCCGACGAGCACCACCTGCCATGTCCCTCGAACTCTCCCGCCGCGCGCAATCCCTCGGCACTGAAAACGCCTTCGTCGTCCTCGCGGAGGTCAACAAGCTCGTCGCCGAGGGCTATGACATTACGAGTTTCTGCATCGGGCAGCCGGACTTTCCGGCGCCTGCGCATGTGCAGGAGGCCGGGCATGAGGCGATCCGCCTTGGCAAACACGGTTACACCCCGAGCGCGGGCATCCCGGAACTCCGTGCCGCAGTCGCGACTTACATGGGCGACATGCGGGGCATCACCATTGAGCCGGATGATGTCGTCGTGGGCGCAGGCGCCAAGCCGTTTATCGCGTACACGATTTTGTCGACCACCGACTACGGAGCGGGCGACGAGGTGATTTATCCGGTGCCGGGGTTTCCGATTTACGAGTCGCAAATCACGATCAATGGTGCGGTTCCGGTGCCACTGTATCTGCGCGAGAGTCGCAATTTTGCGTTCGATCCGGCCGAGCTGGAGTCGAAAATCACGCCGAAAACGAAACTTCTGATTCTCAATAGTCCGCAAAATCCGACCGGCGGCATCCTCACCAAGACCGACCTTGAAGCCATTGCCGCAATCCTGCGCAAACATCCGCAAATCTGGGTATTCTGCGACGAGATTTACGGACGCCTCACGTTCGAAGGCAGCTTTCAGTCGCTCGCGAGTTTGCCCGACATGCAGGAGCGCTGCATCATCTCCGACGGGGCATCGAAGACCTGGGCGATGACCGGCTGGCGTATTGGTTTCACGGCGAACAAACTGCTGGCGCCGGCGTTCACCAAATGGGTGACCAACACCGACAGTTGTGCGAGCCACATTTCGCAATGGGCCGCAGTTGCCGCCGTGAGCGGGCCGCAGCACGAGGCGGAGGCGATGCGCGCGAAGTTTCTGGAGCGGCGCAACCTGATCGTTGGTCTGCTCAACGAGGTGCCAGGCGTCAAATGTCAGGCCAGCGGTGGTGCGTTTTACGCGTGGCCGAACGTGACGGAATTATGCGAAATGACCGGGCTCAAGGACAGTGAGGAATTGCGCAAACGTTTGCTCTACGAAGCCGGTGTTGCCGTACTCGCCGACATTCATTTCGGTCATCGCGTTCCCGGCGACGGCCAGCACATCCGCTTCAGTTACGCCACGCAAAACGAAAACATCGTCAAAGGGGTGCAGCGGATTCAGGACTGGGTCAAACGCAGTCGAAAATAGACTACAGCTTTTTGACTAACTGTCCTCTGTAAAGGGCATACAGCCCAATTTCGCTGAATATCGACTTTTAATGATATTTGACTGAGAGCCCTTTGCCGACGCCGTTTCCGCGAAAAGCTGACTAACTTTGTCCGGAAACGCACAGCGTCCCGAACGCCGGTTACGCACATCAAGCTTCGTGGCGCTGCGGTGAAATGCTGACTATTGAAATCGGGCTGGACGTTTCTCGATAAAGGCACGAATGCCTTCGACGAAATCATCCTTCGACGCGCAGGTGGAGAAGCTCTCGGCCTCGGCGTTCAGGTGTTCGCTGATCGTGTGCGAGAGCGACGTGGTCAACAACCGTTTGGCGCCGCTCATCGCGCCGCGCGCGCTTGCGGCAATCTGCGCGGCGATACGGTCCACTGTGTCGTCAAGCTCCGTTAGCGGTACAACCTTGTTCACAAAACCGAGGCGTTGCGCCTCGTCGGCCTTGATGCGCTCGGACAGCAGCGTCAATTCCATTGCTTTCTTCACACCGACCAGGCGCGGCAGAAAGTACGACTGGCCGCCGTCCGGCGTCAGGCCGATCGCCTTGTACGCGGTTGCGAAATAGGCGTCGTCGCTGGCAATCGTCAGGTCGCAGCCAATCGCGATACTCATGCCGAAACCGGCACAGGCACCACGCACTTTGGCCACGGCGATCACGTCCATGCGCTGCATCAGCTCCACACCGGCGTGGATGAAATGGATCATCTCCATGAAATGCTTCTTGCGCTCCGGCCCCGGTGTGGCCAGCGTTTCACTGAAACCCTTGATGTCGCCGCCCGCCATGAAATGTTCGCCTGCGCCCTGCACGATGACGACCCGGATCGAGGGATCGTTGGCAATCTGTTGAACGGCTGGCACGAACGCATGGGTCATCGCCATGTCGAGCGCGTTGAGCGCCTTCGGGCGATTGAGCGTGAGCGTGGCTACGCCGGCGAGTGTCGGGTGCGGGGCAACAAGAATGGGCGAATCGGTGGTCATGCAAAAACCTCAAAGGCGGTACGAACGGTACTGAAATGAATGTCGACGATATCGTTGACGTCGTGAGCATAGCCGCCCGCCATCGTGATCGCGACCGGGATCGAATGGTCGCGCGCGAGTTCGAGCACGAAGCGGTCGCGCGCAGCAAGACCGGTCTTGGTCAGTTTCAAACGACCAAGGCGGTCACCTTCAAACGGATCGGCGCCAGCGAGATAAATCAT
>CAYMSY010000010.1:19393-21892 GCA_964393195.1 uncultured Alcaligenaceae bacterium
CCCGGGCAATGCGGGGCAAGTGATGGGCGAGCGTGGCAAGGTAGGTTTCGTCCTGGCAGCCATCGGCCAGCTCAACGTCAAGATCGCTGATTTCCTTGTGCACCGGGTAGTTGCGCTCACCGTGCATCGAGAAGGTAAACACCGACCGATCATCGCAAAAAATGCTCGCCGTGCCGTTGCCCTGATGTACGTCGAGATCACAGATCAGCACACGCTGCACGCCACGGTCGCGCTGCAAAACACGGGCTGCGACTGCCGCGTCGTTGTAGCAGCAAAATCCCTCACCATGAGCGGCGAACGCGTGATGCGTGCCACCGGCGAGGTTCACCGCACAGCGGTCGCGTAACGCGACCGTTGCAGCGGCGATGGTTGCGCCGGCGGAACGGCCCGCACGCTCCGCCGTGTGTGGGCTCCACGGGAAACCGATTTGCCGCACTTCGCTCGCCGTCAGCATGCCGTTCGACATGCGCTCGACGTAGGCCACATGGTGCGCGAGGAGCAGCTCATCATCCTTCGCTGCCGGCGCTTCTTCAAGCGAATGCGGAGCGTAGGTCTGAACCGCTTCACGCAGCAGCGAGTACTTTTGCATGGGAAAGCGATGGCCATCCGGCAGCGGCAGGACGAAGTGGTCGGTGTAGAAAACCTTCAAGCAGCGCTTTCCTTGAACGGAGAACTTTCGCCCAGCTCTTCCAGTGTGTGCGCGACGCCAACCGTCTCCCGCGCCAGAAAGTCATTCACGGCATCGGCAAATCGCGGATCGGCCAACCAGTGCGCCGAATGTGTCGCCGTCGGCAACAGTCCACGCGCGAGCTTGTGCGCGCCCTGTGCGCCGCCCTCGAAGCGCTTGAAACCGTTGGCGATGCACCACGCGATGGGCTGGTAATAGCAGGCCTCGAAGTGCAGGGACTTCAACGGCTCCAGCGTGCCCCAATAGCGGCCGTAGACGCTTTCACCGCTCGCCACGCAAAGCGATACACAGAGCGGCGAGCCGTTGCGTTCACCGACAAACATGACGGCCGCGTCACCACAATCATGACCGAGATGCGCGAAGAACTCAGGCGACAGATAAGGCGTTGAAAGATGCGCGCGATAGGTGCTGTCATAGCAGCGGTAGAAAAACGCCCAGTCCGCGTCGCTGATCTCGGGGCCGCGCGCAACTCGCCAGGTCACGCCCGCTTCGACCACATAACGGCGATCCTGCCTGATGCGTTTTCGCTTGTCGTGCGTCATGCTCGCCAGCATCGCATCGAAAGTCGCGAAATCACGGTTTTCCCAGTGAAACTGCACGCCCTGACGCAGCATCATGCCAGCCTGCTGCCAGAACCAGGCCTCACGCTCCGGTGGAAACAGGACATGCAGGCTGGAAACACCGCTTTGCTGTGCGTAGCTCATGGCGCCCTGCATCAATGCGAGCCGCGTTTCATCATCCGCCGCCAGCACGCGCGGGCCGGTGCAGGGCGTGAACGGCACGGCAGCCAGCAGCTTCGGGTAATACTCGCCGCCCGCGCGGCGATAGGCATCCGCCCACGCCCAGTCAAACACGTATTCGCCGTACGAATGCGCCTTCAGATAAAGCGGCAGCGCCCCGAGGAGTGTGGCTGCGTCGTCGCGAGCGATCAGGTAGCGAGGCGTCCAGCCTGTGCGGCGGCTTGCGCACCCGGTCGTGTGCAGCGCGTGCAGATAGGCGTGAGAGAGGAAGACGTTTCCGTCGGACGCGGCGACCAGCGCATCCCAATCCTGCGCCGGGATGGTCGCAAGCGAATCAACAACTTCGATTTGCATGGTGGGATTGTGCCGTAACGCATGAAAGTCTCCCCTGCGAAGTAGGGGAGATGTCGGCGTAGCCGACAGAGGGGTTGCCTGCAAGCAGCGGATCTTGAGCGGCGAGGTTGGTTACCCCTCCGCCCTCTGGGCACCTCCCCTACGGTGTAGGGGAGGCGTGAGTCGAGATCACAACGCGCGGGCAACAAGTTGCCCACCCTACAATTCACTGTATGAAAGCAGTCATTGCCCAACTAAACCTCCTCGTCGGCGACCTCAAGGGCAACGCCGCCAAAATCCTCGCTGCCGCTGAGTCCGCCGCCGCTGTCAACGCAGACCTGCTGCTCACGCCCGAGCTGTCCATTTGCTCGTACCAGCCGGAAGACCTGCTGTTGCGGCCTGCGTTCATCGCGGCGTGCAAAGCCGAAGTCGAAGCGCTCGCCGCAAAACTCCCGCCTAAACTCGCCGCCATCGTCGGCACGCCGTGGCGTGATGAGACTGGTCTCTACAACGCTGCCGTCGTACTGCGCGGCGGCAAGATCGAGGCGATTTACCGCAAGATGGATTTGCCGAACTACTCGGTTTTTGACGACAAGCGCTACTTCGAGCACGGAAACAGCGCGACTGTGTTCGAGGCAGGCGGCGTTCGCGTCGGCGTGCTGATCTGCGAGGACGTTTGGCTGTCGCGTGCGGCGGCGCTTGCACGTGAGGCGGGTGCGCAGGTGCTGGCCGTGATCA
>CAYMSY010000011.1:0-21595 GCA_964393195.1 uncultured Alcaligenaceae bacterium
CGGCCGTTGAGCCCGTATTGAATGGGCAGTTACGAAAAGAGCTGATTGTCCAACGCACGTCGTCTGAAGCCATTTCCTACGTAGCCGCGTAGCGTCCATCCATCCGTTTCGTCCCTACACTTTGGCATGACGTTGGCATTTTGTACGTCCTTTCAACTGCCCACCCGTCGACTGTCGCGCAGCGACCCGTGGCCCGAATGTTTCATTGATGCTCATCACATGAAAGGAGGCCATCCGTGCCCAAATCCTACACACCGTCCTACTCCAGCGCCCAACCCATGCGCATCCAGGCGCGTCAGGATTCGCTGGCCGAAAAACGCTACTACGCGAAGAGCGCGCTGCCGCGACCGTGGCCGATGCCGAAGAAGCCGATGGCCATCGCGCCCGGCATCAGCGCCGATCCGCTGGAAGACCTGATGTTTCACGGCGGCAAGGTCGTGCCGCAGATGGAATTCCAGAACATCTATCTTGGCGGCTCCGCTTCGTGGACCGCAGAAGACGTCACCTCCATCGACAGCGCCATCAACATGGCGATGCGCGACCGGCGTCTCAACAACGTCATGGTGCAGTATTTTCCCGGCGCAGCCATGAGCTGCGACATGCGCGAATCCTTCGTGCTCGATGAACCGAAACCGGTGCGCCTCGACGAGCCCGATGTGCAGGCCGCAATCATCAGTCTCTACGACAGCTCGCTCATCAAGAAGACCGATCTCGGCAGCACGATTTTCAATCTGATCCTGTCACCGGGCACCGTGCTCAAGCTCGGCAGCTCATCGTCGACCAACGGTCTCGGGGGCTATCACGGCTCGGTGCACATCCAGCGTGCCGGCAAGGCCGTCACGTTGTACTACTCGGCGAACGTGTATTCCGAAGTTCAGGCCAACGGTCGCGAGAACGGCATCGCCGTGTTCAACAAACCGTGGAAGAACGTGGTGGGCACGCTCTATCACGAGCTCAACGAATTCCGCACCGACCCCGACGTCAACGACGCCATCGTCAACAACAGCAACGACTTTCTCGGCTGGACATCGCGCAGCGGCCGCGAGGTCGGCGATCAGCCGATCTTCGTCGCGACCAATCTGAACCAGGTGTTCAAGGAGGTCAAGGCGAGCACCGGGAGCAAACGCATACCGGTGCAGTTCATGTATTCCAACGCGGTGCACGGCGCTGAAGGCCCCATCGCCAAACCTCACGCATAGACAGCGCTTTCGCGCATCAAGGAGACCATCATGTCGGTTCGTCTCGATCAACCACTTGCCAAAACCCCGAACGCAGACGAGCAGGCGATGCTCGCGCAGCTGCAGGGCAACATCCTCAAGGGACACGGCCGTAAACATACGGCACATGTGTTCCTGCGCTTTGATCCTGCGCGGCAGGCGGAAGCGCGTGCTTTTCTGAAAAAACTGTCAACACGCCTCACGTCGGCGAGCACGCAACTCGCGAACGCAGCGAAATTCCGCGCAGCAAAGAAAGCCGGAAAAGCCGCGATCAGCACGCCGCCATTCATGACCTGTGTGCTCTCGGCCGACGGCTACGCAGCACTCGGCATCGCATCGGGCGCCACGCCGGGCGACAATGCATTCGCCGGGGGCATGAAAGCGCGCGGCGCCATGCTGAACGATCCAGCCCCCCTGTTGTGGGACCAGGGCTACCGCGGTGAACTGCACGCCATGATCCTGATTGGTGGCGATCCCAACAAGAGCAACGCTGCGAAGTCAAAGCAGATTGACGATGCGCTCACTGCGCTGCAGGCGATCATTCCCGCTGCTGTTACCGTCGTCGGCGTTGAACGCGGCCGCGCATATTTCAATGGCAATAACGATGGGGTTGAGCACTTTGGTTATGTTGATGGCCGCAGTCAACCGCTGCTGCGCGAAAGCGATATCGAACGCGAAGACGCGAGTAGCGACGGTACCGTGCGCTGGAGTCCAACGTTTCCGCTGAAGCAGGTGCTGGTGCGCGATCCGGCAAGCAGCGACGCAAATGCGTTCGGCTCGTACTTCGTGTATCGCAAGCTGGAACAGAACGTGAAAGCGTTCAAGGCGGCAGAAAAAGCGCTGGGCAGCAAACTGAAGCAACTGGCACAGGCGGCGGGACAGACTTTCGATCCTGCACTGGCGGGCGCCATGATCGTTGGCCGTTTTGTTGACGGCACACCCCTACTGCTGCAAAAAGCCGAAGGCATGCACAACCCCGTGCCCAATGACTTTGACTATTCCGGTGATATTGCGGGCCTTAAATGCCCGTTCCACGCTCACATCCGGAAGACCAATCCACGTGGGGAATCTGCGCGCTTCCTTGCTGCCCTCGGTGTGACGGTTGAATCTGAACGCGAACACATCATGGCGCGTCGCGGAATTACGTACGGTGATCGCAAGCAAAACGACAAGAAAGAATTCACTGATAAACCCACAAAAGACGTCGGTTTGCTGTTCATGGCCTACCAGTCAAACATCGGCAATCAGTTTGAGTTCACTCAGGCGTCATGGGCGAACGGTGAGTCATTCGTCAAACCAAATACCGGCATTGATCCGGTGATCGGGCAGGGCGGAAATCTCAAGCAGACACATCGTGCGGGTTGGGGCGACGCATCGGCGCCCGTGCATGAGTCGCGCTTCGCAGATTTCGTTACGCTCAAGGGCGGTGAATACTTCTTCGCGCCCTCGATCACATTCTTCGCCGCGTTGTAAGCGGAACGGATACGGTTTAGCTGAATACGACTGTTTTGTTGCCGTTTAGCAGAACACGATGTTGCGCGTGCCACTTTACGGCGCGAGCGAGCGCAGTACATTCGAGATCGCTGCCGGCGATGGTGAGCGCTTCGGCGCTCATCGAGTGATTCACGCGGGCCACGTCCTGCTCAATGATCGGGCCCTCATCGAGATCGGTGGTTACGTAGTGTGCCGTGGCCCCGATCAGCTTGACGCCACGTTCGTGTGCCTGGAAGTAGGGGCGGGCTCCCTTGAAGCTTGGCAGGAAGGAGTGATGGATGTTGATTGCGCGTCCCGCGAGATCCGCACATAGTGCGGGCGAGAGCACCTGCATGTAGCGCGCAAGCACAACGAGATCAATAGCCTTTTCGGCGATGATTTCGCGAAGTTTCGCCTCCTGCTGCATCTTGGTGTCAGCGGTGACGGGCAGATGAAAGAACGGAATGTTGTAACTCGCTGCCAGCTGATAGTAGTCAGCGTGGTTGCTCACGATCACCGGAATGTCGATCGGCAGCTGGCCGCTCTTGTGGCGAAACAGCAAGTCATTCAGACAGTGACCCTGCTTCGACACCATCAACATCGTGCGGACGCGCGTCGCCGTTGCATAGAAGCTCGCCTGCATCGACAGCGCTTCCGCCACCGGGGTGAAGCGTTCGCTCAGTGTTGCTGCGGTCAGCTCCGGTTCGACGATCTCAAACTGCACACGCATGAAAAAGCGGTTCGTTGCGACATCATCGAACTGCGCCGCTTCGAGGATGTTGGCACCCTGCTCAACGAGAAAACCGGAAACGCGATGCACGATGCCCGGACGGTCGGGGCAGGACAGGAGAAGAACAAATTGCGGCTTCATGAGGCGACTTAAACGAGACCAGGTTTGCGCAATAGCTGCCAGCGGCAGAACGCGGCAATGGTCTTGCCATCGGTAATGCGGTTGTCGGCAATCATCGCAGCGATTTCTTCGGGAGTCGCAGAAAATAATTCCAGAAATTCGTCCTGATCGAGTTTGGCTTCACCCTGCACCAGACCATTGGCGTGAAAAAGATGTATGACCTCGTCCGCATATGCGATGAGCGGATGCATGTGACCAAGGGTGTGCCATGAGCGTGCCCAGTAGCCGGTTTCTTCCTTCAACTCGCGCTGTGCGCCGACCAGCGGGTTCTCGCCGGCATCAAGTTTGCCCGCAGGGAATTCGATCATTACCTTACCGATCGGATAGCGGTACTGTCGTTCAAGCAGCAGTTTGCCATCCTCAAATTCGGCGACTATGCAGGCGGCTCCGGGATGTTTTATGTATTCGCGGGTTGCTGCTCGCCCGTTGGGCAACGTGACACTGTCACGCACCACGTGAAGCAACTTGCCCCTGAATATCTCGTCGCCAGAAACAAATTTCTCGGCGAGATGCGCATCGTCGTCGGGCAGCCTCGTGCTGTCGATATCTCGGGCGCTCATATCCAGTCTCTCGCCGTCAGGAAGTCACGGTAGAGCGTGTGCTCAGGCGTGCCGGGTACCGGCTTGTAGTCGTAGCGCCAGCGAACCTCGGGCGGCATGCTCATAAGGATGGCCTCGGTGCGCCCATTGGACTGCAAGCCGAAATGGGTCCCGCGATCCCAAACCAGGTTGAATTCCACATAGCGGCCACGACGATAGAGTTGCCAGTCGCGTTCACGCTCATCGTATGGTGTATCGCAACGCAACGCCAGTATCGGGAGGTATCCTGGAACAAAGTGCTCGCCAACCGAGCGCATCAGCGCGAAACTCTCGTCAAATCCGAGCTCGCTGAAGTCATCAAAAAAAGTCCCGCCGATGCCGCGCGGTTCGCTGCGGTGTTTCAGAAAAAAATACTCGTCGCATTGTTTTTTGAAGCGCGCGTACAGATCATCACCAAAACGCGCGACTGACATCTGCGCCTGCGTATGCCAGTGCACGGCATCTTCGGCGAATCCATAGTACGGCGTCAGATCCATGCCACCACCGAACCACCATACGGGGTTGCCCTGTGCGGGCGTGGCAATGAAAAAACGCACATTCATATGTGTGGTCGGTGCGTAGGGATTGCGCGGATGAATCACCAGCGACACCCCCATTGCTTCCCAGGGCGCGCCCTTTAGCTCTGGTCGTTGCGCTGTCGCTGACGGCGGCATTTTGCTGCCGATGACATGCGAAAAATTGACACCGCCGCGTTCAATGACTCGTCCGCCTTCGATCAACCGCGAAATACCACCACCGCCCTCCGGGCGTTGCCACTGGTCACGAATGAAACTGCCGCCATCCGCGATCTCGAGTGCCTTGACAATCGAGTCCTGTAGTTCGACGAGAAAGGCGCGGACCTGCGCCACGTCATCGCGTGAAACAGGCACAGAAACGGGAGCCGTCATCGCCTGATCGCTCTCCATCCAATATCACGACGCATTTGCATACCGTCGAAATGAATGGCTTCTGCCACTTCGTAAGCGCGCTTCTGCGCGATCTTCACCGTATCGCCGAGTGCGGTGACACAGAGTACGCGGCCCCCGGCCGTGACGATTGATTCGCCCTGCACAGCGGTTCCCGCATGGAAGACATGTGCATCATCGCAATTGACCGCCAGTCCGGTAATCACATCCCCTTTGCGCGGAGTGTCGGGGTAACCGTGCGCCGCGAGCACAACGCCAAGCGCAACCCGACGGTCCCACTCGGCGTCCACCGTATCGAGCGTACCGTTGATGCCGTGTTCTATGAGATCAACCAAATCACTCTTGAGTCTCATCATGATGGGTTGTGTCTCCGGATCACCGAAGCGGCAATTGAACTCCAGTGTCTTTGGGTTGCCCTGCGCGTCCACCATCACACCGGCATACAGGAAACCCGTGTAGGTGATGCCATCGCGGGCCATTCCGCTGACGGTGGGCAGGATGATTTCGCGCATGATCCGTGCATGCAACGCAGGCGTGACGATGGGGGCTGGGGAGTACGCACCCATGCCTCCCGTGTTCGGACCCTGATCGCCATCCAGCAGGCGTTTGTGGTCCTGGCTTGACGCCATCGTCAGCACGTTTTTGCCGTCAACCATCACGATGAAACTGGCTTCCTCGCCGACCAGAAACTCTTCAATGACGACACGCGCGCCGGCATTGCCGAACACGTTGCCAGCGAGCATCATGTCCACAGCGGCGTGCGCATCTACCAATGTTTCGGCAACCACCACGCCCTTGCCAGCCGCAAGACCATCCGCCTTGATGACAATTGGCGCACCCTTGCGATCAACATAGGCGTGTGCTGCTGCAGCATCGGTGAATGATTCATACGCCGCCGTCGGAATACCGTGGCGTTGCATGAACGCTTTGGCAAAGTCTTTTGACGATTCAAGTTGCGCCGCGGCGCGTGTTGGACCGAAGATGCGTAGTCCCTCGGCACGAAACGCGTCGACTACGCCGGCTGCGAGTGGCGCCTCAGGCCCCACGACAGTGAGCCCGACGCGTTCGTTCTTCGCCAGGGCGATCCATTGCTCGACAGAGTTCGCGAGGGCGTTCTCACAGTTGGGCTCAGTGGCTGACCCGGCGTTGCCGGGCGCTACGATGACATTCTGAACGCGCGGGCTTTGCGCAAGCTTCCAAGCGAGCGCATGCTCACGACCACCAGAGCCGATAACGAGAATTTTCATGAAGTCCTAGTGCCGGAAGTGACGAATGCCTGTCGTGACCATGGCCACGCCACGTTCGTTGGCTGCTGCAATGACTTCTTCATCGCGCATGCTGCCGCCCGGCTGAATAACTGCGATGGCACCAACATCGGCCAGTACGTCGAGCCCGTCGCGAAACGGAAAGAACGCATCACTCGCAGCGACCGAGCCGGCGAGTGTCAAGCCGGCATTTTCTGCCTTGATTTTTGCGATGCGCGCCGAATCGACACGACTCATTTGGCCGGCGCCGATGCCCAGCGTCCGACCGTCCCGAGCGAAAACAATGGCATTTGACTTCACGAACTGGGCGACCTGCCATACGAATAGCATGTCCTTGAGCTGTTGTCCGGTCGGCGCTTTTGTTGTGACCGTCTTCAACGCATCGGGATCGAGTTTGTGCGTATCAGCGCTCTGGACGAGCAGTCCACCGCCGACACGCTTCATTTCGAGCACATTGGCGCTCTGGTGAAGCGGAACGATTGGTACTGTGAGGACCCGAACGTTGACTTTTTTCGACAGTAGCTCCAATGCCTCTGAGGTGTAAGACGGTGCAATCAACACTTCAAGGAACTGTTTGCTAACCGCTTCGGCGCATGCCGCATCTACCTCACGGTTAAACGCAATGATGCCGCCAAACGCAGAGGTTGGATCAGTGGCCAACGCAAGACTGTACGCAGCGAGCACGGTATCGCCAAGAGCGACACCACAGGGGTTCGCATGTTTGACGATGACACAACAGGTATCGGCAAACGAGCGCACACACTCCCAGGCGGCATCGGCATCAGCTACGTTGTTGTAGGACAGCTCTTTGCCCTGCAATTGAGCGTACTTTGACAACGTGCCCAACGCCGGCGCCTCATCGCGGTAGAACGCAGCACTTTGATGCGGATTCTCGCCGTAGCGCATATCCTGCGCCTTGTTCCACTGCAAAGTCAGGACATCGGGGTAAGCGCGCGGCTCGCCTTCAAGTTCGCGGCAGGTCAGATAATTACCAATTGCTGCGTCATACGCTGCAGTGTGCGTAAATGCTTTCTTGGCAAGCGCAAAACGTGTCTTTCGCGAGAGTGAGCCGGCGTTCGCCTTCATCTCGTCGGCCAGCGACGAGTAGTCACTGCCGTCAACAACGATGGCCACACCCTCCCAGTTCTTTGCCGCAGCTCGAACCATTGTGGGGCCACCAATGTCGATATTTTCTATTGCATCCTCAAGTGTGCAGCCCGGCTTCGCAACCGTCTCACGAAATGGATAGAGATTGACAACGACCAGATCAATGAGTGGGATATTCGCCGTCTCGACAGCGTTCATGTGATCCGGCAACAGCCGGTTGGCAAGGATGCCACCATGAACTTTCGGATGCAGTGTTTTGACACGTCCGTCGAGCATTTCTGGAAAGCCGGTGTAGTCGCCCACATCGATTACCTTGAGCCCGGCGTCACGCAGCAGCTTGGCGGTGCCACCGGTGGACAGCAACTCGACGCCTTGTGTAGCGAGAAGTTGGGCGAAGGCGAGAAGTCCTGTCTTGTCGGAAACAGAGAGCAGCGCTCTCGTAATTTTGCGGTTCATGCAGAGAGCTTTTCTGGAGAGAACTAAATGGCTTTGAGTTTGTACTTGTCAAGCTTGGCGCGCAGAGTGTTGCGATTGATGCCGAGCATTGACGCGGCCTCTGACTGGTTGCCTTTGGTACGCAGCAAGACATCGGTGATCAGTGATTTTTCAACGCTTCCGATGACCAGCTCGTACAGGTTGTCTGCTGGTTCTCCATCCAGCTTTTCGATGTATTCGCTAAGTGAATTGCCGACCGCCTCGGCGATGGCCGCATGGCCGTTCAGTTTTGCTTTCTTCATTATTTTTGTTCTCTCGTTCTTGAGGAATTATTTTTAGTTAAGTCGCGTTGTTGTCGCGTTGTTGACTGGTACGGCGCGAGCGGCATGCGTTCGTGCAGATCAGCCAGTTCATGAAAATAGTTTCGTACAGCTTCAAGCTGTGCCGATGCGCCTGTCAGCACATTAAGTTGATCCCGGAAACTGTCCCCACCGGGAAGTCCTTCGGTGTACCAGCCAATGTGTTTGCGCGCGCTACGCACGCCAACATCGTCACCATACAGCGTGTAGTGATCTTCCAGGTGAGCCTGCATCATCGCCGAAACTTCCTCAACACGGGGTGCTTGGGGAAGCTTGCCGTGCTCAAAGTAGTGCAGCGTGTCGCGAAATATCCACGGTCGCCCTTGTGCCGCACGACCGATCATTGCGGCATCGGCGCCGGTGTACTCAAGTACCGCTTTCGCTTTCGCCGGGGAATCAATATCGCCGTTGGCGATGACCGGTATGGAGACCGATGCCTTCACTGCCTTGATACTGTCGTAGTCAACGGTGCCGTCATCAAAGCCACACGCTCTGGTGCGGCCGTGCATGGTCAGAGCCTGAATGCCAGCCGTTTCAGCGATCTGTGCGATTCGAACCGCGTTCCTGCTTTCGACATCCCAGCCAGTACGTGTCTTTAGCGTCACCGGCACATCAACCGCATCAACTACCGCAGCAAGAATGCGCGCGACCAGTGCTTCGTCACGCAGCAAGGCGGAACCGGCATCTGCCTTGCAAACCTTCTTCTTTGGGCAACCCATGTTGATGTCGATGATCTGGGCGCCATGCGCCACGTTAAATCGCGCGGCATCGGCCATTACGTCGGGGTCACAGCCGGCAATCTGAACCGCAATAGGCGCGTCCTCACCGTCATGATTCATGCGACGCATGGACTTTGGCGTCTGCCAGAGCTCTGGTTTCGATGCAACCATCTCGCTGATCGCGTAGCCTGCTCCAAACTGACGGCACAGCTTGCGGAAAGGCCGATCCGTGACCCCGGCCATCGGCGCGATTACGAGCCGATTTTTGAGGGAATAAGGACCGATGCGCAGCATATGTGTGCAAGAAATACTGAATTGGAAACCGGGGAGGACCTTGATTATAGCCGCATCAATGCCCGAAAATTAAGCAAAAAAATCGCGTAATTTTCTGCATGATGCTTGCGTTTTCGCGTAAATGACAGGCTCTATGACAAGGCAAGCCGCCGTGTGATTTCGCGTTTTAATGGCGGGACCAGTTGAAGAGCAGTAAGCCCGACGCCGCGAGGTATGTCGGCCAGCCAGCCGCCCCGGTCGAAGCCATAGGCCAGCAAGCCGGTAAAGCCAATGCGCATGAGTCGATCCACGCCACGAACACGCGCAAAACGCACAAGACTTGCGGCAATCGGCAAAGGGCTCGCTGTTTTTTTGCCGTGCACCAGGTTATCGGCCAGGTCAAGCGCGTCGCGCAGACCAAGATTGAGCCCTTGTGCCGCAACCGGATGCAATCCCTGTGCCGCGTTGCCCAGCGCCACAATAGCTCCCGCTACGCGTGGCTCGACGTAACGCCAGACCAAGGGGTAGCTGGTCAGCCTGGCTTTGATTGTCAGCTCTCCCAAGCCTGTGCCGAAAGCAGCGTTGATCTCACGGCCGACGCTGTCCGCATCCATTTGCAGGAGACGCTCAGCCTCGTCTCGTGGACGAGCCCAGATCACAGTCAATTGCTGATCTGCGCGAGGTATCAGTGCCAGCGCGCCGCCCGCTGTAAAGCGTTCAAATGCAACACCTGCGCGCGGCCTGGCGCACTCCACCCGGGTGATGACGGCGACCTGACCGGAATCGCGTTCAATCTGCCTGAATTCTTTAACCAGATTTGATTTTGAGCCGTCTGCGAGAACGGCACAATCGGCTAGTATCTGTTTACCTGATTCGAGGTGTATCGAGGCTCGCTGCGCGACATGATGAATTGCGGCGGCTTTGGCCCCATAGAGAATTTGAATGCCTGTTGCCTGCGCAGCGTTATCAAGCGCGGCTCTCAATGCCGGGTATGGCGTTGCCGCCCCGAGTTCCGTAACGCCAAGATCGCGCGCTTCAAGCCGCAATAGACCGAAAGAGCCACGCTGCGTGATCTCGATTTGACGGATTGGCGCACGAGCCGTTTCAGGTACCGATACACCAATATCGGAAAGGAATCGCCAGGACGCGGCAGATAGCGCGATGTTGCGATCGCTGAACGATTCAGTGTTCTGTGACGCAGCCTCCAGCACGGTGACATCTTCGGTGACGCCTCGTTGCTTGAGCGCGAGCGCAGCAGCAAGACCTACCGGTCCGCCGCCGACGACGACTGCTTTCATGTTTTGCGCGCTAGCGCTTGCAAGCGGCTTCCACCTCAGCCACGGTTTTCGGCGCAGTAACAGTCATGTTCTCGTTGCCGGTCGCCGTGATCAGCACATCATCCTCGATACGTATGCCAATGTTCCAGAAATGCTCCGGGACCGAGGCATCGGGCCGAATGTAGAGCCCCGGTTCGTTGGTAACAACCATGCCGGGCCGCAATGTTTGCCAAACGCCCCTCTTGCGATAGTCGCCGGCATCATGCACATCCATGCCAATCCAGTGTCCGGCGCGGTGCATGTAGAACTGCATGTAGGTTTTTTCTTCGATCACCTGGTCCAGGCTGCCCTTGAGCAGACCAAGATCCAGCATGCCCTGAGAGAGGACCCTGATTGCCACGTCGTGATACTCGTTGAATGGCTTGCCGGGTTTCAATGCGTCCATGCAGGCCAACTGCGCATCAAGCACCGCCTGATACACATCGCGCTGTGGCCCGGTGAACTTGCCGTTCACCGGAAATGTGCGTGTAATGTCGCTGGCATACCCTTCGTATTCACAACCGGCATCGATTAACAACAGGTCACCGTCGCGCATCTGCCGATTACTGTCGTTATAGTGCAATACGCACGCGTTGGGGCCGCTCGCTACGATGTGGTTGTAAGCCGGTGTCCTTGCGCCGTGGCGGATAAATTCATGCGCGAGTTCTGCTTCGACGTGATACTCGTACTGGCCGGGCCGGGCGGTGTTCATCGCACGGGTGTGTGCGAGCGAAGAAATTTCTGCCGCGCGGCGCATCAGCGTGATCTCGTGACTGTCTTTGATCAGACGCATGTCGTCGAGAGTTGCACGCACATCAATCACGGTATTGGGTGCTGAAATGCCTGTACGCGCCATGTTGCGGACCGCATTGATCGCAACCGAGATTCGTGCGTCCCACGAGGCACTTATGCCAACCGGCGTATGCACCGCCGAACGGTCCGACATCAACTTCGGCAGCTCTTCGTCAAGCTTCTCAATGGGTAACGCTTCGTCAAACTGGAACACGGCCCGTGCGGCCTCCGGGCCATAGCGGTATCCATCCCAAATCTCCCGCTCCAGATTCTTTTCGCGACAGAACAGGATGGCCTTGCGTTCGTTGCCCCCGGTCAGCACAAGTACGCTTTCGGGCTCTGCGAATCCCGTGAGGTAGTAGAAATAACTATCGTGCCTGTACAGGAATCCGGTGTCGCGATTGCGCAGGACTTCCGGCGCAGTGGGGACGATCGCGATATCGTCGCCCAGCGAGGCAAACAGGCGCTCCCGGCGCGCGACGTATGGGGATGAATCTACGAGCGCATTCATAGGATGACAAAATAGCGCGATGGAAGAAGCACATGATTATAGGTTTGCCCCCGTACTGGAGCCGGAACCCGAGCCGGCGCCGCCTGAAGTAGGCTTTGACGCACCGGTGCAGCAGGACATTGTTGCCGGGTCGGTAGAAGAGTCTCCCGTAAAGCCGGCGCTGCGCCTGGAAGTACGGGCAAAACGGGATGCATTGTCGGAAAAGGAGCGCAACGCGGGCGCACGCAGGATTGTCGAGCGACTGCTGCTTCATCCCGATGTCCATCGCGCGAAAACGGTGTTGCTCTACGCGAGCTACGGCTCGGAGGTGAACACTGACGATCTCGCCAAAGAGCTGATGAAGCGTGGCAAGGCGGTGGCGTACCCAAAGATGACGTCGGTTGCTGGCCTGATGACACTCTGGCGTGTGAAGAATCTGGACGCACTGATTCCGCACAAGCATGGTATCCGCGCACCGGATGTAACGCGATCGTCGCCGATCGAACCCGTTGCGCTGGATTGCGTTATTTATCCCGGTATCGCCTTTACCAAAGGGTTGGCGCGGCTCGGTCAGGGGGGGGGTTACTATGACCGTTTGTCGGGAAAAATCGCGGACAACTGCGCCCGCATCGGCATTTGTTTTGAAGCGCAGCTCGTTGACAGTTTGCCGCACGATGAGCATGATGCGAAATTGCACTGGGTCGTGACCGAGGCGACGGTCTATCCATACGTACCGGATCCTCCGGTTATTGTGCCGGTCGCTGTGCCAGCGGCCACCGCCGAAGCCGGCGAAATGGCTTCCTCGCCTGCGGTTGATCCGGCAACGGCCCTTCCCGCTGGAAACACAGATAGCGCCGAATCATCTCAACCCTGACTCACTCATGACTGCAATTCGTATTGATGGCAATGCTCTTGCCGAAAAGGTTCGCGGACGTATCGCTGCCGAAGTAGCGTCGCTCAAGGCACGTGGCATCACGCCGGGACTGGCGGTAGTTCTCGTGGGCGATGACCCGGCGTCACAGGTTTACGTCCGCAACAAGGTCGCCGCCTGTGGCAAGGTAGGCATGCATAGTGTGATGCACCGTTTGCCTGCAGCGACGACAGAGTCTGAGTTGCTGGCACTCATTGATTCGCTCAACAAAGACGCAGCAATTCATGGCATTCTGGTGCAATTGCCGCTACCGAAGCACATCACCGAAAAGAAAGTGCTGGAGGCCGTCGCAGCGCACAAGGACGTCGACGGGTTTCATGCCGAAAACGTAGGCGCGCTGATGATTGGTCAGCCGCGCTTCGTCAGCTGTACACCGGCCGGCTGCATGGAAATGCTCAAGGACATCGGCATGGCAGACCTGCGCGGCAAGCACGCGGTGGTGGTTGGTCGCAGCAACATCGTCGGCAAGCCGATGGCCATGCTGCTCCTGCATGCGAACGCGACAGTGACGATTTGCCACTCCGGGACAAAGGATCTCGGCGCAATGTGCCGTCAGGCGGACATTCTGGTTGCCGCCGTTGGCCGGCCGCGTTTCATCACGGCGGACATGGTCAAACCGGGCGCGGTCGTGATTGACGTTGGCATCAATCGCCTTCCCGAAAGCGAAGGCGGCAAGCTGGTCGGGGACGTCGATTTTGCGGGAGTGAATGAGGTCGCAGGTTACCTGACGCCTGTACCCGGAGGGGTGGGTCCCATGACCATCACCATGCTGCTGCAGAACACGCTCGTCGCAGCAAACGCCTAGCGTCCGCTCAATTCTTCGGCGGCAGTATTACCCGCAGCGGTTTCTCTGCAACTGCCCGCAGCACGTCACGGCGCAGCAGGCGGCGCATGCCGGTGCGCAATCCCTGCGATCGCAGGGCCATCGAGAACGCCAGCGCAAAACTGACGGCGAGGTTGAGTACAGCCATGGAGGCGACGCCGCCAACGGCCCACCAGAACGCCGCGGTGCGTAGCGTGTCGGCACCGAGTACACCGATCGCGGCTGCAATGGAGCCGGTACTGAGCGTAACGTGGCGTACTTCAATGGGCAGGCCGACGAATGCCAGGATGGTTGGCAACAATCCGAGCATCAGCCCCAGCGATACATTGGCAACAACACCGGCGACATGATGTTTCGCAAAGTCGGCAATTCGCTGCGCACGCGTTTCACCGAACACCCACTTGAGCCGCCGCTGATAGGCCAGTGCATCATGCAGCCGGTGCAGCGCAAACCAGTTGTCGGCCCAGCCGGCGGTCAGGCTCGACAGCCATAGCAGGACGCCAGTGAACGCTGCAAACAGTGGTGTGGGGCCCAGCAACGAGAACGAATCGATGGTCGCTCGCGCCTTTTCTTCAGAAATGAGGTTGAGATTGAACAAGTTGGCCGCCGCAACTTGCACTAGCAGCGCGACCGGGAAAACGAGTGCGAGATTGCCGGCGATGGCGGCCACCTGTGACCGGATCAGGGCCATCGTTTCTTCTACAAATTCGGCACGCCCCTCCGGTTTGCCGACGTTGTCGAGCTTTTGTGCCAGCGCCGGCGCGGTCATGGCGGGCTGTTTGGTCGCCAGCGTGAAATGTGCGAAATGAATGGCCAGGAAACTGCCCACGTAGTCCAGCGAAAAGAACACGCCTTCGATGAACTTGTTGAGATGCAGCGCACTGATGAAAAACTTCAGATAGACCGTGACGGCCGTAAGGACCCCGCCGCCAGCTGCCATCCTGAGCATGCCGAAGTAGTCGGTGCGCGTTCTGGCAATGTAGTGTTCGCCGGTCTCGGCGCTGCGTTCGACGACTTTGCGCCCCAGCAGCGAGTAGCTCTCGCTGAGCAGTCCGCCGATGCTGCTGCGGTTCAGGTTCGCGGTGATCAGCTGGGAGGTAAGCGCTGAATAGTTGGTCAGAACCTGACTGTCGGCCCACACGGCAAGCAGCTGGTCAACGCGATCAATCCGCAGTCGCGTGCGCTCGACCTGAAACACCACGTCGACGGAAACGCCAAAGCGCTCCAGATGTTCATACACGCTGTCAATGGCGATGCGTGCCTGTGACAGTGCTGCGCGCAGGCTATTGAGCAACTGCAGGCGTTTTTCGCTCGCGGGTTCGCTGGCCATCAGCTCATGCGACAGTGTGGAAAGCTGCATCAGCATGCGTGCGTTTTCCTGGGCATTGTCGAGCCGTTTCCGGATTGGCGCCTCAAGCGCCGCGGCGGCGATTTGATGGCACAACAGAACGATGCTGTCATGAAGCGCTGATGAAAGTCCGGACAACGCAGATGCGTCGCCCCCGGCGTCGGCGCCGACATGCAGAAGCAGGCGCGCGATCAGCGTTTCATCGAGTGCGGCAACCCACTCCGCGTCACGCTCCGAAATGAACAGCAGTGCGAATACAACCGACAGCTCTGCCTGATTGAGTGAAACCGGCAGCACGCGGGCGTGAATGCGCGAAACCAGCTCCGCAAACAGGCCGGGACGCGCCGCCATGCCGGTGTCGGCAAACAGCGAACGCGCGTCGTTGTCCTTGAGGAGGCTGCGCAGCGTGGCCCCAAACCGTGCGGCCTGCGCCTCGTTGCGGTCGAGGACCTGCAGCAGGAAGCGTAGCCGTGTGTGTTCGGAGTACGCGCTCGATGACTCGCCGGTCGCGGGCGTTGGCCGACGCAGCCAGTAACCAAGCTCCATAAGCCATTCGTTGCGCGTCGCCAGCGACGCGGCAGGATCCGCCTGCGCGAGCAGTGAGTCGAGTTGGTGGCTGGCATCGCGCGCGGCGCGCCAGCGTGAGAGAAGTCCGGAAGCCATGGTTACTGACTACGATAGCGCAAGAAGGCAGCGTTCGGTGTAGGAGAACAGCGGAAACACGGCGCGCAAGATTCTTGTACGAACGTATCAACAGGTCGCTTAACCCGCCACACCCGCCTGGCCATTTCATCGCCCTCGGAACAACGCACTTATGCGCGCGGCCACACCGATGGAAACAGCGCATGGTCCATCGCTGCGCCGGCGGGCAATTCTTCGCGCAAACCGTCGAACTCGGGCGAAGTGCGCCAAGTACGAGGGGCATGGCTTGCATCGTCGCCCAGATAGCGCGCGCTGAACACACGTCGACGTGTGGCGCTGCCGGGTGCTGCGTGCAGTGTGAGCATATGAAACGCCACGCAGTCGCCGGGTTCCAGTGCCCAGCCAATCACGCGGTCACGATGCGCCGGGAGCGTCATGTCCGGCAGATCGGCGAGCGAGCCCTCGGGGAACCACTTTGCCTGCTGCGTCATGAAGGTGCGCGGCATGTACCAGGTGCCATCATGCGAGCCGGAGAGAAATTCCAGCGTGGTGTCGCGCGGCACCGGATCGACCGGAATCCAGAAGCTCACGTTCTGCATGCCGTCGACGTTGTAATACGGCTGGTCCTGATGCCACGGCGTGGGTTGCCGGGTACCGGCTTCTTTCACCAGCAGATGGTCGTGATAGATGCGCACTCCGCGACTGTGCATCAGCTGCGCCGCAATCGCCGGGAGCGCCGAATCGCGCATGATCCGCTCATACTCGGCGACGTGCTGCCAGCGACAGAAATCTTCAAAGAACCGGCCCGGATCGTCCGCGGCACTGGCTACTGCTGCCAGCGGGCCGGGCGCAGCGAGATTCGCTTCGATGCCACGAACGAGCTGCGCAACCTCCTCCGCCGAAAGCGCGCCGCGAATCACCACCGCGCCGTCGCGCTGGAAGTCGTCGATGATGGAGGCGGGCAACAACGTCGTCATGAATCGCAGTTTACGGGAGCGGCACGGTCGCCCCCGGCAATGATTGTTACGCTTGCCGTTGTGCATGCGGTGACGCGGCCATAGCTTTATCGAACTCTGGAGAATCACGTGCCGAACGACGCAAGACCCGCCAAGCCATCCCAGCCAGCTGCCACGGGCGAGCCTGCCAACCCGAACCGTCGTCACGCCGTGATGGCAGTGCTCGCTGCCAGCATGTTGTCACCGCAACTGCGCGCGCAGGCGGCATCGGCACCGGCCGCTGCGACGCAGGTGACCACCGAACCGGCGGTTGCGGAAGAAGTGCCTTATGTGCAGACGCCGCCACTGCTGGTGCGGCGCATGCTGCAACTGGCCGAAGTGACACGGCGCGATCTGATCTGGGATCTGGGCTCGGGCGATGGCCGCATCGTGATCGCCGCGGCGAAGGACTTCGGCGCGCGTGGCGTCGGCTATGAAATTGATCCGGCGCTGATTCGCGAAAGTCGCGAACGGGCGCACAAGGCAGGTGTTTTGGCGCGCACGCAGTTCGTCGAGAAGGATCTGTTTACGCTCGCGTTCTCCGAGCCGTCGGTGGTCACGCTGTATCTGCTGCCCGAGTTCAACATGAAGCTGCGGCCGCTGTTGCTGGCGCAGATGCGGCCGGGCTCACGCGTGGTTTCGCATGAATGGGACATGGGTGACTGGAAACCCGACGAAACGCTGCTGTTTCCGTCGCCGGAAAAACCGCACGGCACCAACAAGCAGCACACGGTCATGCTGTGGCTGATCCCGGCGCCGGTGGCCGGGCGCTGGCAGGTGCAGGTGACGCTGCCGAAATCATCGCCCGGCGAGGTGCTGAACCTGACGCTGGAGCAGCGCTATCAGGCGGTGACGGCCGCTTCCGATCGCGGTCGCGTACTGTGGGCGCAACTGCGCGGGACCACGCTGGCGCTCGCGTGGGCGGACGGCGGCGCGCGCTGGCTGTTGCGCGGCGAGGTGAACGGCGATCGCTGGTCGGGTCGTGTCGAGCGTATCGGGCAATGGTCAAACTCGAACGATGACGGCGCCGGCCGCTTTGTGGCGATGCGCCAGCGGGCCGGCTGACGGGATTCAGGCCTACAGCTTTTTGCTGAGAGCCTTATTGCAAAGGGCATAAGGTGAAATTATGCAATATATCGACTTCTGCTATAAACAGGACGAGAGCCCTTTTTGAATGGGCATTTTCATAAAAAGCTGATGCAGGATTTTGCGCATTGCTGCGGCGCATCAAGCGCGCTCGGCGCTACATTTCAGGTATGACTACGTCATCAAAATCCCTGCTCTGGAACGCCCGGCTGCTGCTCGTCGAGCGTGCCAGTGAAGACGCGAAGGCTTGTGCCGAGTGGTACGCCACCTTGCTGGGCGATCCGGCGACGGAGTTGGCGCACGATGTCTGGCAGGTACGCGGCAAGCAGCGCTGGATGCTGTTTCGCACCGGCACGCCGAAAACCGTGCCGATGGTGGTGTTCGCCTTTCCGACCGTCGAGCAGTGGGGGGCCTACCGCAATTACCTGCAGGTGGCGGGGCAGACGGTGCATCCGGTGGCGCCGAATCTCGCGGCAGTGCTCGGCGAAAACGCGTTCGGACTGCGCGACCCGGATCACCGCATGATCGTGTTTTGCGTGGAACCGCCGGGCATCGAGAGTGACCGCATCGCCTTGCCGGCACGCATGCAGCATTTCGTCTGCGCGTCGACGCAGACCATCGCGATGATGGAGTTCTATCGTGACGTGCTCGGCTTCATCGAATCCGATCGCGTGGTCGACAACGACGGCGATCTGTCATCGGCCTTTCTACGCTCGGACGCGGAACATCACAGTTTCGCCGTGTTTCGTGCGCCGCAGCCGGGGCCGGACCATCATGCCTACGAAGTGCCGAACTGGAACGGCATCCGCGACTGGGCAGACCATTGCGGCGATCTCGAAATCCCGCTGTGGTGGGGCCCGGGCCGTCATGGCGTCGGCAACAATTTGTTCTTCATGATCGAAGATCCCGATGGCTACAAGGTGGAGTTTTCCGCCGAGCTGGAAATCATGACCGAGGAGCAGCCGTTCCGCGAATGGCCGCACGGTCCGCGCGCGCTGAATCTCTGGGGCAATGCCTGGATGCGCAGTTAGGGCGCGTCCACACTGTTTTGCGAATGCGTTGCTTTGATCCGGCGATGGATGCAAGACGCGCTGCGCAGTGAACTTGCGGCGCTGAGAGGCGTCCATACAGGCGTCACTTTTTTCCTGATTCACTCATGCCGACTTACTTCCCGGTGGCCTTCGTGCCACGCGCCACCATCGCCCTGCTTTCCCTGATCGTCGCCGCTGCCTCGTTCGCGCAGCCCGCCACCGCGCCGACGCCGCCCACCACTGCATCGGCGCCGCCAGAGATTGCCAACGCCGAACCCCGGTCGCCGACCGTCGTCGACACCGTGATCGTCAAGAACCCGAAGCATGCGGCCGTGATGCCCTACGACATTGCCTACGAGCGACTCAAGCGCATGCAGGACTCGAAGCTCGATCGCGTTCGTTTGCAGATCAAGATCACGCCAAAGGACGATTCGGTAAAACTCGCCGACGTGCGCGCCGCGATTGTCAACGACACGGCCAGCGTGCCGCTTCCGATCGCGAAGGACGGCAGCATCGAATTGCCGGTGCGTCCTGATCTTTACAAGACGGACGCCGAAATTCGCACCAACCAGCCGAAAGGCAGCTTGAGTGCGGGCGTGAGCCTCGGCGTCGGCTGGCCCGGTGGCAGTGAAATCGCGTATGCCGATGTTGAGGAAACCGTGCGCCAACTGCAGCACGCGGGCAAGGATCTCATGGGCTGGTTTGCCTACATGGTGTTTTTCCCGTCGCTGACCAACTTCGAGGTGCCGATACAGTTTCCGGTGCCGCGCGGACAGACGATGAAAGTCACGAAGGACGGGCGCGTGGTGGAGACCTACACGGCCGACGACAAGGGCCTGCTCAAGTTCCGCCTGAAACGCGAATGGGAAATGCTGCAGCCGACACTGGTCTTCTCCGAAGCGCTGCCGAAGAGCTAGCCGCCGGATTCAGCCAGGCAGGCGGCTCACCACCACCAGCCGGCGGTCGCGCGTCACGACCTTCATCGGCAGTTCCGCGCGCACAAAGTCCTCATACTGGCGTGGCCGCATCACGGCATACGCCTGCTCCTTGCTCCGGCGCCAGATCGTCATGAACTCGGCCACCGTGTCGATCGCCTTGCCCGGTTCCGCGCGCAGCCCGGTTTTCAGCTCGCCGGTGTGATCCACCAGCGTGACCGTGCGGCCGAGGTAGAACGGCAGCGAATGATCAAACTGGCCGACCGAGTAGAACTCGTGGTCGCGGTCAAACGGCCGCGTGTCGTCGGCCAGTGATTCAATCAGCCGCTCGGACGAAAACGCCGTATCCACCGCGTGCAGGAACACGAAGCTGAACATCCAGAAGGCAAAACTGCTGGTCACCAGCGCCACCACGGACCACAGCGCCTGCGAACGGCGCAACAGAAACAGCGCCAGCAGACCGCCGACCAGCAGCGACGCGGTCGCCGCATAGACCACCGGCAGCGCCGCAGCGCCATCGGCACCAATATCGGCAAATTTCGACCAGCGGCCGAGTTGCGTGCTCGCCGCAAACAGCACGGCGCCGAGCGCGGTCAGCGTCAGCGCACTCCAGCGCAAACCGGCCGCGTCCTCAAGCGCGGCGCGCCGCCCCAGCATTAGCGCCAGCGCCGGAAACACCGGGATCACGTAGGCCGGGAGTTTTGATTGCGACACGCTGAAAAACACGATGATTGCTGCGGTCCAGATTGCACAGAACAGGATCGGTCGGAACGGCCGGTTGAACAACCGGGTTGGTGTTGCCTGCGGCTCGCGACCGGCACGCCATGCCTGCTGCACGAACAGCGGCGTCCACGGCATGAGCCCGACCAGCAGAATCGGTGCGTAATACCACCATTCGCCAAGCCGTGAATGCTCGTTGCTGGCAAAACGCTGGAAGTGTTCACGGATGAAGAAGAACTCGAAAAACTCGGGATTGCGCTGCTGCACCAGCACGAACCACGGCACCGTGATCAGGAGCATCAGCGTCAGCCCGCGCACGATTTCCAGCCGCCGCCACAGCCTGAAATCGAGACCGATGACGGAATACACCACCAGCGCGAGACCCGGCAGCGCGATGCCGATGAGGCCCTTGCACAGCACCGCAAAGGCGCAGCTCGCCCAGGCGACGAGCATCCACCGGCGCCGCTGCGAGGGCGACGCTTCCGCGTCCTGCGCGAGCAGGAAGCCGCACAGCGCGAACGTCAGGAACGCGGACAGCATGATGTCGAGCGTCAGGTACTGGCCCGACAGGTAATACGCCCAGCTGCTGGCGAGAATCACCGCCGTCGTCATCACGCTGCGCGGCCCCCACAGACGCCGCGCGGTGAACACCGTCATCAGCACCGCCAGAAACCCGAGCAGCGTCGACGGCAGCCGTGCCGTCCATTCATCCTCGCCGAGCACCGCGTATGAGGCTGCGGTCAGCCAGTATTGCAGCGGCGGCTTCTCGAAATACTTGAGGCCATTGAGCCGCGGCGTCACCCAGTCGCCGGTATCGAGCATTTCCCGTGGAATTTCGGCATAGCGGCCCTCATCGGGGATGAACAGCCCGCGCAGCTCCAGACTGGCAAACCACGCCAGCAGGATCACCACGACCAGCGCATACAGCGCATGACGCGGCCGGGTGGCGGCGACCGGCTCGGCCGCGGTGGCCGCATTGGCGGCAGCGTTTGCAAGCGGGGCGGCGGACGCGTCAGAGTGCAGGGTGACAATCGGTGGAGGCATGGGTGGCGATGCTAGCGGCTGTAGCTGAGGGGGCGCTGACTGATATCAACTTTTGCCGGAACGCATTTCTACATAGGGCATGGAAAGGAAAAATGGCGAAAGTCGACAATTGGCATAAATGGCCTCGGAGCCCTTATTGAATTGGGTTTAACGCCGGTAGCCATTGACCGCAGATGTGCT
>CAYMSY010000012.1:0-8203 GCA_964393195.1 uncultured Alcaligenaceae bacterium
CTTCAGGACTTCGTTCCCTTATGCAATGCTTCGTCGCTACATTCACGTCATGAGCCAACACTTTGACGTGATCATCATCGGCGCCGGTGCGGCGGGATTGTTCTGCGCGGCGCGGGCCGGACAGCGCGGGCGCAAGGTGGCGCTGATTGATCATGCGGAAACGATTGGCGAGAAGATCCGCATCTCGGGCGGTGGCCGCTGCAATTTCACCAACATTCACGCCGGCCCGGCGAATTACCTTTCGCAGAATCCGCATTTCTGCCGTTCTGCGCTGGCGCGCTACACGCCACAGGATTTCATTGCGCTGGTGACGAAGCACCGCATCGCGTTTCACGAAAAGACACTCGGGCAACTGTTCTGCGATGAGTCGTCGCAGCAGATCATCGACATGCTGGTCAACGAATGTGAACGCGGCCACGTGCGCATCATGAATCCGGTGAAGGTTGAGCACATCGAGCGCGGCGATGCGTTTCGTGTGATGACGTCCACGGGTGAATTGCGCGCTGAAAAATTGGTGATCGCTACCGGCGGATTGTCCATTCCAGCGACCGGTGCGACGGCCTTTGGCTACGAAATCGCGAAACAGTTTGCGCTGCCGGTGACACCGCTGCGGGCCGGCCTCGTGCCACTCGCGCTCGACGCGCCCGAGCTTGAACGCTACGGCATGCTCTCGGGCGTGAGCTTCGACACGATTGCCACCTGCGACGACAGCGATGCGCAATTTCGCGAAGCGGCGCTGCTCACGCATCGTGGACTGTCCGGCCCGGCGGTGCTGCAAATATCGAACTACTGGCAACCGGGCGGCAGCGTTTACTTTGACCTGTTGCCGGGCTTGGACGCGGTGCAATGGCTCGCGCAGTTGCGTACACGACGACCGGCGGTCACCTCGATGGCAAAGGCCTTGACCGAACATGTGCCGCAGCGCCTCGCGGATGCCTGGGTGCATGCGCACACGCCCGCGAAGGCAATTGCGCAATGGACACGCGTGGAGCTGGACGCCGTCGCCGCCCTGCTCAAAGCGTGGCCACTGAAACCGTCGGGTACGCTCGGCTACAAGAAGGCTGAGGTCACGCTGGGCGGCGTCGATACCAGAGCCCTGTCGCAACAGACGATGGAGGCACGCAAGGTGCCGGGCCTGCATTTCATCGGCGAGGTGGTTGACGTGACCGGCTGGCTCGGTGGCTACAACTTCCAGTGGGCGTGGGCCAGCGCGGCGGCGTGCGGGGATTCAATGTAGGAGCGGCCTTGGCGGCGATTGCCTCGGTCGCATCGCGGCAAGAGCGCTCCCGCAGAACCGCGGGTTGCCCCAGCAGGACGGAACGAGCACTTACTCTTTCGCGCGCAAGTTTCAGTCAGTTCGACGTGTCAGCTTTCGCCGGATGCTCGCGCAAGTTCCATGCGGCAATCAACGCCAGCGCGCAGAGCGCCGCCAGCATCAGGAAGGCGTCATCAAACGCATCAAGCCGCGCCGCACTGGTCGCCACGGTCGCCAGTGAATCGCCATGAACTGTCAGCCGCCACTCGAGCACGATGCCGCACAGGCTCACCCCCGTCGCGCCGCCCAGCATGCGCACGAAGTTGATGACGCTGGAGCCCTGCGAAATCAGCGAGTGATCGACACCGCGCATTGAGCCGAGATTGAGTGACGGCAAAATGAAGCCGAGCCCGATGCGACCGAGGATCGCCCATGCGATAAGCAGCCACAAAGTGGTGACGGTATCGACGGTAATCATGACCGCAAATGACGCCGCCAGCAGCACGAGACCAATGCTCACCAGCCGGTATGTCGGCTGATGGTCGGCCAGGCGCCCGACCAGCGCAATCGTGATCGCGAGCACGAAACCCGCCGGCAGCAGGATCGTGCCGACGTAGGACGCCGACAGCACGAGGCCACGCTGCATGAACACCGGCAGCAAATAGGTTGAGCCAAACAATGCCGTGCCGTAAATGAACGCGACGGCGCTGCCCATGGCGAACTGACGATAGCGGAACAGCTCGAAACTCATGAGCGGCGCGGTCACACGCGGTATGCCGAGCGCGGTCGCCTCCGCGAGCCTGCGCGCGACCCGTCGCTCCCACCAGACGAATGCGATCAGCGCTGCCACGGCCGTCACCAGTAGCAGCGTGGACGCAAGCGCACCGCCGCCATGCAATTCAACCAGCCCGTTGAGCAGGCAGAGCGTGCCGACGCTGGCGAGCGTCAGTCCGCGCCAGTCAAGCGCCGGACCGTTCTTGTCCGCCGTTACGCCGCCGGGTGCCGTGATCGGAACGAACTTGTACGCCAGCCACATCGAGGTCAGGCAAAACGGAACCACCATGAAAAAGATCGAACGCCATCCGAACAGATCAACCAGCACGCCGCCGATGCTGGGGCCGATGGCCGGCGCCAGTACTACCCCCATGCCGAAGATACCGCTGGCGCGGCCCTGCTCGTTCTTAGCGAATGCGCGCAGGATGATGATGGCCGGAATCGGCTGTACGACGCCGGCGGCAAGCCCTTCCATGACGCGAGCGGCAAGAACCAATCCATACTGGCTGGAGAAACCGCCGGATACGCCGCCGATCATGAGCAGCCACATGCAGCCGAGGTAGGTCGTGCGATAACCGTAACGCGCGAGCAGCCACGGCGTGGTCAGCATGGAAACCGTCATCGCCACCATAAAGCCCGAGCTGACCCACTGTGCGCGCTCCTGACCGAGCGTGAAGTGCTGGCTCATGTCGGGAATCGCGACGTTCATGATGGTGGACGACATGATGGAAGCCATCGTGCCGACCATCACCGCCAGCAACAGATACCAGCGGTGGTTTTCGCCATAACGCGCCTGCAGCGCGGCGAGCGTGCCGGGAGTGTTGCTGATCGGCTCGGTCATTGGAGGAGTTTACTTGCCGTCGCCGCCGTGTTCTCCGGAAGCGGCCGTCGCCTCGATTGCCCCCAGTGGCAGCACGGCCAAGGCCGCTCCTACAGCGAGCGTTAAGACAAGCCGCCTAAAATCGTGGTTTTGCTGCATCCTGATCGCGCGTCCAATGATTCCAGAACTCGGTCACTACGCCCTGGTCCTTGCCTTTTTTGTGTGTCTGGCCAGCGCGGGGGTCGCCGGTTTCGCCAACCTGCGCCGCGGCGTGGCGATGGTGGAATTCACGCGCAGCGCAACGCTCGCGCTGTTCGGCTTGATCCTGTTCGCCTTCATCTGCCTGATGATTTCGTTCACTCAGGGCGATTTCAGCGTGCTCAACGTCGCCACCAATTCCAATTCGCTGCTGCCGATGCAATATCGCATCTCGGCGACCTGGGGCTCGCATGAAGGATCAATGCTGCTCTGGGTGCTGATGATCGCCGGCTGGAGCGCGGCGGTCGCGCTGTTCTCGAAGCAGTTGCCCGATGTGCTGGTCACGCGGGTGCTGGTGGTGCTCGCCGCGATCACGTCGGTATTTCTGGCGTTCACCATCCTGACCTCAAATCCGTTTGAGCGTCTGATCCCGGCTGCGACCGAGGGCAGAGACCTGAACCCGTTACTGCAGGATCCCGGCATGATTTTCCACCCGCCCCTGTTGTACATGGGCTATGTGGGCATGTCGGTAGTGTTTGCATTTGCCATCGCGGCGCTGTGGGGCGGCCGGCTGGATTCGACCTGGGCGCGCTGGAGCCGGCCGTGGACGATTGCAGCATGGATTTTCCTGACCTGCGGCATCGCGCTCGGCAGCTTCTGGGCCTATTACGAACTGGGCTGGGGTGGCTGGTGGTTCTGGGACCCGGTGGAGAACGCGTCGTTCATGCCCTGGCTCGTTGGCACCGCGCTCATCCATTCGCTGGCCGTTACCGAGAAACGCGGCGCATTCAAGGCGTGGACGGTGTTGCTTGCGATTGCGGCGTTTTCGTTGTCGCTGCTCGGCACTTTTCTCGTGCGCTCGGGCGTACTCACCAGCGTGCACGCGTTCGCGACGGACCCGAAGCGCGGCGTCTTCATTCTCGCGTTTCTGGCGGTGATCATCGGCGGCTCGCTGATGCTCTACGCCGTTCGTGCGCCGAAGGTAAACGACGGTGGCCGTTTCGGATTGCTGTCGCGTGAATCCTTTCTGCTCGGCAACAACCTGTTGCTCGTGGTCGCGGCCGGTGCGGTATTGCTCGGCACACTGTATCCACTGTTCGCCGACGCCTTTGGCATGGGCAAGGTCAGTGTTGGTCCGCCGTATTTCGAGATCGTGTTTGTGCCTATCATGCTGCCGCTCATCGCGCTCATGGGCGTCGGTCCACTCGCGCGCTGGAAGGACGACGAGGGCAAGCTCGTCGTACGCCGCATGCTGGTGCCGGGTATTGCAGCGGTGGTTGCGTTCGTGCTCTGCGCCACGCTTGCGCCACGCTTTTCGGTTCTGGCCTGTGTCGGCTTCGCATTTGCTGCGTGGCTCGCAGTCGGTGTGGTTGATGGCTACCGTGATCGTCTGCGCCACGCGTCCGGCATGGCAAGCACGGCGGCCAAGTGGAAGCAGATCCCCATCGCGTATCACGGCATGCAGCTGGCTCATCTCGGCGTGGTCGCCTTCATTCTTGGCGTGACGGCGGTAAAAGCGTTTGAGCAGGAGAATGACGTCGCGCTCGCCGTCGGACAGACCAAGACCATCGCCGGCGTTGAGGTGAAGTTCCTCGGCGTGACCGATGTGACCGGCCCCAACTACAACGCCAAGCAGGGCAAATTCGAGCTCAGCAAAGGTGGCGCATCGGCCCGCCAGCTGGTGCCGGAACGCCGTTTTTATGCATCACAGCGCTCAATGCCGATGACCGAGGCCGCGATCGACCGCAGTCTTACGCGGGACCTCTATGTGTCGCTGGGTGATGATCTTGGCGATGGCTCCTGGACCGTGCGCGTGCATTACAAGCCGCTGGTGAACTGGATCTGGCTCGGCTGCGTAATCATGGCGCTGGGCGGATTGCTCGGTGCGCTGGACCCGCGTTATCGCCGGGCTACGCGTTCGGCAGCGGTTGTTCCGTCGTCGGCGAAGGTGGATGTGCGATGAAGGGTCAACCACAACGTAGCCCCGATGCTCGCATCCTGGTTACGGCCCGGTGGCGGTGCATTGTGGCCATGGCAGCAGGCGTGTTCCTGGTCGCTACCAGCGCACAGGTTCAGGCGCCGGCCAGCGCGCCATCCACCGACCCGGTGCTCGAGTCACGCGTCAAGGCGCTGTCGTCCGAACTTCGCTGCCTCGTCTGCCAGAACCAGACCATTGCCGACAGCGACGCACCGGTCGCCCGTGACCTGCGTGAACAGGTGCGTACACAACTGGCCGCAGGGAAATCCGAAGCCGAGGTCAAGCAGTACATGACCGACCGCTTCGGCGATTTCGTGCTCTACAAACCGCCGGTGAAAGCGACCACGATTGCACTGTGGGCGGGTCCGTTTGTGGCGATGCTGCTGGCTGGCGTGCTGCTGGTGCGGCGCGTGCGCAGCGCTTCCTCGAAGCCGCAAGCCACGACGCTGACTGATGCCGACCGCGAGCGCGCACGCGCGCTGCTGAATGACTCGAACCAACCCAAGGACCCGCCCGTCGCATGAATCCTGCCATCCTGTTTTTCATTGTGGTGGCCGTGATCACCGTGATCGCCCTGTGGGTCGTGCTGCGTCCGCTACTCGCTGTGCGTGACGGCAAAACGTCCGGCACTGCGACCAATACCAATGTCGACGCCATTCGCGTTGAACTGAGCGAGGCCCGCCGCGACCAGAAACTCGGGCTGCTGTCGGAATCGGCGCTGGTCGAGGCAGAGCGCGAGCTGGAGTCGCGCGTGCTGGCGGAAGCACAGATGGAGCCCAGCGCCACCGCGCCGCGCAGCAAGCGCACCGCCATCGCATTGGGCGTCATCCTGCCGGTGCTGGCGATTGCCGGTTACGCGGCCGTGGGCACGCCGGTGGCCGTCGTTCCCGATGTGGTGCGGCCACCGCAACAGCAGGCGGCGAACAATGCCGACCAGCAGATGGCCGATCTGTTCCGCATGGCCGAGGAGCGGCTGAAAGCGCAGCCTAACGATGCGATGGGCTGGGCACTGCTGGCGCGCGCCAAGGCGTCGGTGGGCATGTTTGACGGCGCCATCGTGGCCTACGAGAAAGCCGTGGCGCTGACGCCGAACGACGGCGACCTGTGGGCCGATTACGCCGATGCGGCGGCCGGCCAGTCGCAGGGCAAGATGGACGGTAAACCGCTTGAACTGATCAACAAGGCGATCACGCTCGACGGCAAGAACCCGAAGGCGCTGCTGCTGCGCGGTACCTACGAAATCCAGAAAAATGACCTTGCCGCAGCCGAGAAGTCGTTCACGCTCGCCAAATCGGTGGTTGAGCCGACCTCCGGCTTCGCGCAGATCGCCGACAACGCACTGGCCGACATCAAGAACCGCCGCGGCGCCGGCGTTACGGCCGCCGCGTCTGGCAAAGGCGATACCAGCCCGGCCTCGGGTGAGGCGGCCAGCGCGTCCGACGCCGTACTGGCGACGGTGCAGTTGCAACTTGGTGCCGACGCCCGGAAGGCCGCCGGCGCAACGGCCTCGGTGTTCCTGATCGTGCGTTCGGCGGGCGTCGATCGCGGGCCACCGCTGGCAGCGAAGAAGATCGCGCTGGCGGACGTCGAAAAACCGGTGCTGCTGACGGCGGCTGACGCCATGATCGGCGGCGCCGGGCTGAAGGCCGGCAGCGAGGTCTCGGTGCAGGCGCGGCTCTCGCTCAACGGGCAGCCGACGCCACAAACCGGCGACTGGCAAAGCCCCCGAACGGCGGCCAAACTTCCGGCAGCAGCGGTCAAGCTGAGCATCGATCAACCGGTACAGAACTGACAGCTTTTCGGTCAAAGCCTTTCTGCGCAGGGCATGGAGGTCGATAGCGGCTATTGTCGACTATTGGCTATTTCACGCACTATGCCCTGTGCGCAGGTCATTCCGTCAAAAAGCTGATTCACGTCAGCACCAAAATAGTTCAAATATTATTAGCGCACCAATTTGGATCGATTTACGCTTCTCACCCCGCAATTGCGCCAATTTGGTGCCGACCTAATGTCCGATCGACCAAAACGGAGAATGGCGGCGCCGTTTATGACCATCATCACGCCAATGCGGCCGCTCGCCGACCCGCATCCGCACGGGCGATTGATCGGTGTCAGGCAGGCGACGACGCGACGGTTTAGCATTGCCGGTGCCGCGTCCGCGTGATGGCATGTTTTCTGCATCGCGTGGTGCATCCAGCGCTTCAAACCACATGATTTGTCCGCGCTGTCGAGCTTGAGAAGTACAAACGACCGCCCTTAACATCAACGCATCACTGCATCAGCGCTAGGAGAAACTGGTATGGCCACTGGAGCCGACGTCCTTAAGAAAATCAAAGATGAGGAGGTCAAATTCGTCGACCTTCGCTTTACCGACTTCCGCGGCAAAGAGCAGCACGTGCAAGTGCCGCACCATCAGTTCGTGGCCGAGAAATTCACCGAAGGCCACGCTTTCGACGGTTCCTCGATCGCCGGCTGGAAGGGCATTGAAGCCTCCGACATGCTGCTGATGCCGGATCCGGCGACCGCCGTCGTCGATCCCTTCATAGAAGAAACGACGCTCAACATCACCTGTGACGTGATCGAGCCGTCCACCGGCAAGGGCTACGACCGCGACCCGCGCTCGCTGGCCAAACGTGCCGAGGCCTATCTCAAGGCATCGGGCGCTGGTGACACCGCCTACTTCGGTCCGGAACCCGAATTCTTCATTTTCGACTCGGTCGAGTGGAAAGTGGAAATGTCCGGCTGCTACAGCAAGATCTTCTCGGAAGAAGCTGCCTGGGAATCCGACGCCAAGCACGAAGGCGGCAACAAGGGCCATCGCCCGACCGTCAAGGGTGGCTACTTCCCGGTACCCCCGGTTGACCAGCTGCAGGACATCCGCAATGCGATGGTGCTTGCTGCCGAAGAAATGGGCGTCCCGGTCGAAGTGTTCCACCACGAAGTGGCCAACGCCGGCCAGTGCGAAATCGGCACCCGCTTCAGCTCGCTGGTGCAGCGCGCTGACTGGACGCAAATCCTGAAGTACGCTGTCGGGAACACAGCTGCGCTCTACGGCAAAACGGCAACCTTCATGCCGAAGCCCATCGTGGGCGACAACGGCTCGGGTATGCATGTTCACCAGTCGATCTGGAAAGACGGCAAGAACCTGTTCGCAGGCAATGGCTACGCTTGCCTGTCG